>JALRIY010000009.1 GCA_023255285.1 Algoriphagus sp. | reverse complement strand
ACGACGCTCTTCCGATCTCTTAATCGTCCTCTTTGTCATCTTCTTCTTCTGGCAACGTGGTGTCAAACCCGCTGGATCAGCAGGACACTAAAAATTAAAAAGCAGCCTTCGGGCTGCTTTTTTTTATGTAGTGATACTTAAAAAGGGACGGTAATGAAGCGTATAAAAAATCGAACAAAAAAAGCCCTAACTTCTTAAAAGCTAGGGCTAGTGACCTCGTCAAGATTCAAACTTGAAACCTCCTGAGCCGTAATCAGGTGCTCTATTCAGTTGAGCTACGAAGCCAGATTGGTTTGCAAAAGTACGTATTAATTTTTTCCCTCCAAAAAGATCCTTAGAAGAATTACTCAAAACAAAAGATTTTCCAACAGTATTTCTCTTAAGAATAATTAAGACCAAGAGGCGGGTAAATCCTCTTAAATTTTATATTTTTGCCCATATTCTCTCGAAAAGAAGCTTCTTTAATGAAAAAAATACTCGCACTTGCCTTCCTTGCATTGACACTGAACGCACAAGCACAAGATTCGGTTAATGAATCCCCAAAAACACCGATAGGTGGACGCCCTAATATCCCCAATGACTTGACCGTAGAGTTTGGTTGGACTCAGCTGACCAACCGACCTGCAGACCTAGCAATCAATTTCATTGGTTCAAGAAGCTTTAACATCTACTACCAAAAACCATTTCACCTTTTTGGAGAAAATTCCGGATTTGTACTTAGCCCAGGGCTTGGGGTTTCTACTACTAAATTCGCGTTTAAAAATGACGAGAACCTATTTCGTAGCCCTACGCTTGGTGCGGAATCTTCCGTCATGAAGGACGTTAAAAGTGTCTATGGAACCGGCATAGAAGTCAAAACAAATACGCTTGCTACAAATTATGTGGAGGTACCTGTAGACCTACAGTACCACTTCAATAAAAATGACTACAGCAAAAGCTTTCGTCTCAGTATCGGTGCTCGCGTAGGTTTTCTATATCAATCCCAAACTAAAATTGGTTATGATTCACCTAATACCGGGAAAGTTAAAGTCAAACAAGCAGAAAACTATGGCCTAGAAAAAATGCGTTATGGATTGCACCTAAAAGCTGGGAGCTCTGGATTTAACGTGTGGACTACCTACTACCTTAACCCGATGTGGCAAGCAGATAGAGGCCCTTTCAATAACGAGGCCAGTCAAGTAAGCTTTGGAATTGCGGTAGGCTTATTTTAATCGGTCTGTAAAAACAAAAACTCCCCTAAAGGGAGTTTTTTTATGCTTAATCCAAAGACAGGTCAAGCAAACGAACCATAAATCCAAGAAAATCCAACCCAGCAGGTAATAAAGCCTACCAAAAAACCTATATATACCTCCGCAGGGCGATGAGCATCCAAGTACAAACGAGAAGAGGCGACGATCCCTCCAAGTAATATTACCGCAACTAATAAATAGGCGACTGTCAACGAAGGAAAATAAATTCCAAGAACTCCTGTAATAGCCAAAACACCTCCTATCCCCGTCAAGTGTGCTGACATCTTCCAAAAATAAGTTACTACCGTGAGTAACGACACGGCTAGTGTAATCACCCCCATCCCTTGCCATAAAATGGGATCCAACTCAGTTTTCTGCTTCAAAAAATAAGTCGTCAAAACGTAGAAGGCGGTGACCAAAAGAAAGGGGTTTCTACGATCCCTTTTATCTTCAAAATGCAGGCTTTTTACCAATCCAATCCACCGCAAGCTCAAAACGAGGGCCATGGGAATTAATAAGGTGGAACTCATAATCAAGTAAAATAACCTCGTCCTAAAGGTCTCTGGAATACTAGTCGCCTGTGGCACTCCAAAAAAAAGCAGCCCAAACACCAGGGAAGGCATGAGCAATGGCTGAAAAACAACCGAAATAAAAAGGGCTAATTTACGTACCACTAGAGTTCTTTTCGTAGTCTAGCCACCGGAATTTGCAGCTGCTCTCGGTACTTGGCTACCGTACGTCGTGCGATATTGTAGCCTTTTTTATTCAACATCTTCACCAACTTGTCATCGGACAAGGGCTTCTTTTTGTCTTCGGCATCCACCATGCCCTGAAGAACTGACTTCACTTCCCGGTTACTGACATCTTCCCCACTATCCGTAGCAATGCCCTCCGAGAAAAAGTACTTCAAAGGAAAGACGCCAAATTCCGTTTGAATGGATTTGCTATTCGCTACTCGAGATACAGTGGAGATATCCATATCAATTTTTTCAGCAATATCTTTCAAAATCATAGGACGTAGCGCGGCCTCGTCACCATCTACAAAAAAGGGATATTGGTACTGCAGAATGGCCTCCATGGTACGAATTAGGGTATTTTGCCGTTGCTTAATCGCATCGATAAACCACTTCGCAGAATCCAACTTTTGCTTTACAAAAGATACGGTCTCCTTGAGTTTCTTATCCTTTTTATCACTCTTATCGTAAGCATCAAAAAGCTCCGCATAGGATCGGGAAATGCGCAATTCAGGGGCGTTCTTGGAATTCAATAAAATTTCAAACTTCCCTCCATTGGTCACTAAGATAAAATCAGGGATCACGTACTGGGTCAGTACCAAACCATCCGCTACTCCTCCTGGCTTTGGGTTGAGTCGGGTTATCAATTGCACCGCATCCTTTATTTCTTCTTCATCCAGATTGAGCCGCTTTTGAATTTTAGGGTAATGCTTTTTGGTGAACTCCTCAAAACAATCCTGAATAATGGCCAAGGCATGTTGTACGGTAGGATCATCAGGATGTTCTTTGCGCTCCAACTGGATAATTAAGCACTCCTGCAAGTTTCGAGCAGCAATACCTGCTGGATCGAAGGTCTGAATTTTACGTAAAATTTCTTCAAGCTCATCGCTGTCAGTTTCTACGTTCTGAGAGAATGCAAGGTCATTGATGATGGAAGTCAATTCACGTCGGATATATCCATCATTCTCGATACTCCCAATCAGCTGCTCTCCAATAAGTCGCTGCCGCTCATTAAGTTTCAAAAAATTCAACTGGGTGATCAATTGTTCGTGAAGGGAACTCGCTACAGAAAAAGGAATTTCTCGGTCTTCATCTTCAGAATTGTAATTGCCATCCCCCTGCATTTTATAGCCGCCGTAGTCCTCATCCAAATAATCATCTACGTTGACCTCACTGGAATCAGCCCCATACTCTTCTCCAAAATCATCCCCAAAATCCTCCTCTCCTGAAGACTCTCCCTCCTCTCCCTTCCCCTCTTCAAGGGCTGGATTGATTTCAAGCTCCTCTTCTATTCGAGCATCTAACTCTGCAGTAGGTACTTGCAGCAGCTTGATAAACTGAATCTGCTGCGGGGAAAGTTTTTGGGAGAGTGACTGAGAAAGGCTTAACTTTTGCATTGAAATGATTCAAACCACTTATTTGCGAAAAAAGAGCAGGCTTCCGAAGAAAACAACTCTGTCAAATTTAGGAAAAAGCGTCAATTTTTTGATAAAAAGGTGATTTAATCGTTTTTTTGCATTCCACTAAACTCAAAGAGGCAGCTAGAGCCTTCCTCTACCCCAACGCAAATGGCATTTAACAAACGGGTCAAAATTAAGACCATCCTGGAACAAGACCTGATCGGACAAGAAATCACCCTCATGGGCTGGGTACGCACCAAGCGAAGCAATAAGAATGTTTCCTTCATTGCACTCAATGACGGTTCCATCATTACCAATTACCAGGTAGTAGCCGACCCCAATGTCATTGCCGAAGATATTCTCAAAAAATGCAGCACGGGTGCCTGCTTAAAAATTACAGGTAACGTTATTGCCTCCCAAGGCGCTGGCCAGCAATCTGAACTAAATGCAACACGCATCGAGATCTTGGGTGAATCAGACCCTGAAAAATACCCATTGCAGCCTAAGAAACACTCCCTAGAATTTCTACGTGAAATCGCACACCTCCGCATGCGTACTAACACCTTTGGAGCTGTATTCCGTGTACGCCATGCGCTTGCTTATGCAGTACATACCTATTTCAATACCAAAGGATTTTTCTACATCCACACCCCCATCATCACTGCATCCGATGCAGAAGGGGCGGGAGAAACCTTCAAGGTCACTACCCTAAACCTACTCAATCCTCCCAAGACAGAGGATGGAAAAATCGACTTTAGCCAGGACTTTTTTGAGCGAGAAACCAACCTGACTGTTTCCGGTCAACTCGAAGGAGAATTGGCGGCCATGGCTTTGGCTGAGATTTATACCTTTGGACCAACTTTCCGCGCCGAGAATTCAAACACCACACGTCACTTGGCGGAATTCTGGATGATTGAACCCGAAATGGCCTTCTACGATGCCGAAGACAACCAAAACCTCGCAGAAGACTTCCTCAAGTACATCATTCGTTATGCCTTGGAGCATTGCGCAGAAGACTTAGCCTTTTTGAATCAGCGTGCTGCAGAAGAGGAACAAGGCAAGCCAACCGAGCAACGTGCGGAATTAGGCCTTCTCGAAAAGTTGAAGTTTGTGATCGAAAACGACTTTATGCGTCTTACGTATACCGAGGCGATCGATATCCTGCGCAACTCCAACCACAATAAAAAGAAGAAATTCACCTATCTCATCGAGGAATGGGGCACAGATTTACAATCCGAACACGAGCGCTACTTGGTTGAAAAACATTTCAAAAAACCTGTCATACTCACCGACTACCCGAAAGGCATCAAGGCCTTCTACATGCGTCAAAATGAAGACGGGAAAACAGTAGCTGCCATGGATATCTTATTCCCTGGCATTGGGGAAATCGTAGGTGGATCCCAGCGAGAGGAACGGCTAGATAAGCTCAGCCAACGCATGGAAGAAATGCATATTCCTGCCGAAGAGCTCAGTTGGTACCTCGATACCCGAAGATTTGGCGCTACCCCACATGCAGGATTTGGACTTGGCTTTGAAAGAATGGTCCAATTTGTGACAGGTATGGGCAATATCCGCGATGTCATCGCTTTCCCTAGAACACCAGGAAACGCTGAGTTTTAAGCGAAAGAATTTAAGCGGAAATAAATATCCGCTTTCTAGGCTTATTCAAAGAAAATAAGGGTTTAGGTTCATTTAAGTGGGCTGTCGTCTGTTGACAGTGGTCTGTGGTCGATTATCCGCAATGGATAACGGCCGATCTGAGCCTCATTCTTATTTGCGGATAATCACATGAAAAAACGCCTCCAAAAATCAAATTTTTGGAGGCGTTTTTATCAACTAACCACTTTAATTCGCCAAGCCAAGGGGATGCAGATAATGCTGAAAAAAATTGCCAGATAACCCACATAATTGAAATTGGTCAATTGTCCCAATTCGTTTTCTCCAATCATAAATCCTGCTACAAGGGAGGCAAAGCCAGCAGCTAATTGCTGAACGGCAGAATTGAAACTTAAGAAACTTCCTCGATTTTCGGGCTTTGCAGTTCCAGTTACTAAAGCAGCTGCAGGTACATAACGCCCATTTGAGGTCACAAAAAAGAAGGTTGTCACTACCAGAACCAAGGCTACAGGGGTAACCCCTAAATGGGTAATAATTCCAATGGGAATCAAATTAAGCAACATGAAAATCGTAAAAATCTGCAGTTTCCCATATTTGTCTGCTAGCTTACCTACCCAAGGAGAGGTAAACATGGTGAAGGCTCCTCCAGCCATGTAGACGTAGGTAAGCTGCAATTCCGAAAAGCCCACATTAGCTACATTGTATGGGCTTAAAAAAGGGATGATCATAAATTGCCCCAACATCATCATGATAGAAAGGCTGATGGCGCGCATTTGATTGGGATTGCTGGTTACTCGACTGACTACAGCAAAGGGATGAGGGCGCTTCGATCCACTGTGGAGATGTCCAGTGATGGAGGGAATAAACTTGGCTATCATTCCTAAACTCACAATGGATAATGCTGATAAAATGTAAAAAGGGGTATGCCAATCCGATAAACTGGCCAAAAAGAGGCCCATAGGGACTCCCATCACAGAAGCAAAGGAAAAAGCAGACATGACCAAACCCATCGCCCTACCTCGACGGGAATCAGGCACTACATCTCCAATAATAGCTAAGATTAAGGCAGAAGTAAGCCCTCCAAAAATCCCGGATACTACGCGTGCTAAAAGCAGAATAGGATAACTAGGCGACAAGGCACAGGCAAGTGTTCCAAGCGTAAAGCCTACATAAACCCAAATAAGAATTTGTTTTCGGTCAAAACGATCCAAGAAAAAAGCTCCAAAAAAGCTAGAAGCTCCTGCACTAAAGGTGTAAGAAGAAACCAAAAATCCAAATTCACTGGGACTGATTTCAAACAATCGCATCAACTGCGGTCCTAGCGGCATCAAAATCATGAAATCAACGATGTGAATGAAATTGATGGCTGCCAAGGTCCAGAGTAAGGCTTTTTCTTGTTTCATGGAGAATTTAAAAATAGAAATACAGTAGAAATAAAATAGAAATAAGGTGGGAATAGATTGGGCTGAAGCTAGTCTAGGCCGATTTGACGATAGGTTTCGGGTATCATCTCAATCAAATCCTGAGCCATCGTACCACGCAAGTATTTTTCTCCCGCAAGTTCACCTGCCATCCCATGGTGAAATACCCCGCAAAGAACTGCATTTTCCGGGCAATAACCTTGTCCCAAAAAGGAAGTAATCATTCCTGTCAAAACATCTCCCATACCTGCGGTAGCCATGTACTTGGTTCCGGAAGAATTGAATACTTGCCGACCATCAGCAAAACTACAAAGCGTATTGGCTCCTTTGATTACAATAGTAATCGCATACTTGAGACAGATCGATTTGGCCTTCTCCAACCGTTCCAAATGATTTTGAGAAGGGCCAAACAAGCGTTCAAATTCTTTCAGGTGTGGGGTAAGAATACTTCCTTGGGGAATCAAATCCCAAATCGTCCGATCGACTGCTAGGCAATTCAACGCATCCGCATCCAAGACAATTGGCTTGCGTGAAGCAGAAAGAATCTTCTTCAGCAGTTCACCTTGGTCCAAACCCAAACCTGGTCCAATACCAATCGCATCGTACGCAGAAAAATCCTGGTCCTCATCAAAAATACACATGGCTTCAGGAACTGATGCCATAATGGCCTTGCACTCCTCTTCAGGAATCAGGCAAGTTACTAATCCCGAGCCCGTTCGAAATGCTGCTTTTGCAGCCAAAATACCAGCGCCGATTTTTCCTTTCCTGCCTGCCACCAAAAGCACCTTCCCATAATCTCCCTTGTGAGTGAATCGATGAAACCTTCGGTGAAGCGAAAGCATATCGTTTTCTTCCAAAAAGTACGTAGACGATGAGAAATCATCTTTTTCATCCTCGGAAAACCCAATATCCAATACCACTAACTTACCTGTACATTCCGCATGTTCAGGTAGAAGTAGTGCCAATTTCGGAAAACCCAAGGTGACAGTCAAATCAGCTTTTACCGCAATTCCAGAAAGAATTGAATCCGCAGGCATACCACTAGGGAGATCTAGAGAAATAACCGTACCTCCAAAGGAATTAATAAGTTGGATACGCTCTTTAGCCTCTTCACGAAGCGGGCCAAAACATCCCAGTCCTAGGTAAGCATCAATCAAAACACCTTCCTCTTTTGCCAAAGAAAGTGATTCGCTTGAAAGCAGTTGAAGTTGAGCGGGCAAAAGGGTCAGATTTTGTTTGCAATCAGGGGATAACCTTGCCTCTGGAGAAAAGAAAGTTGCTACCGAAACCTGATAACCCTGCGAAAAAAGAATGCGAGCAATAGCAAGACCATCGCCACCATTGTTCCCAGCACCCACACAAACTAGAATCTTGACTTTATTCGAATACCCCTGACTTTGAAACCAATCTACAAAACGTTGAGCGACAAACTCCATGAACGCATGATTGGAAAAGTCTTTCTTAGTTAAATGAATTTGATCTAAAACCGCTATTTCCGAAGCTGAAAGAATTTTTTGCATCGTCTAAGCAAATTCAAGTACAATTTTATTTTTAGGAAGTGTCAATTTCACTAAAAAGTATAGCCCAATCACAAAAAAGACAACTAGGAATAAAGCCGAGTTCCGCATACTTCCCGTAAGTTGCTCAATAAATCCATAAGTAAATGTCCCCAAAACAACAGCTACTTTCTCGGTAAGGTCAAAAAAACTAAAAAACGAAGCATGGTCTGTAGTGGAGGTAGGAATTAGTTTGGCATAGGTAGATCGCGATAGCGATTGAATTCCGCCCATAACCAGACCTACCACAAAAGCCAAAGAATAAAACTGATATACAGAGTGGACATAATACGCTGCAACACAAATTCCCATCCAAACAAAAACCATCGTTATCAAGCTATTTTTATTGCCAATTCGTTTGGAAATAAAAGCAAACAAGTAACTCCCTCCTATGGCTACCAACTGAATTATTAATACGGTAAGAATCAATTGATCGCCAGGCATCCCTAATTCCTTGTCACCAAAAGAAGCTGCCAAATACATAACCGTTTGCACCCCCATGGAGTAAAAGAAAAATGAAGCTAAGAATTGATTGGCAACGGGTATGGATCGCAGTTCCCGAAAGACCAATGATACTTCACGATATCCCTTCCAGAGATAGTTGGAAGAAATAGATTTTTTGTAGGGATTTTTGGGTAGGACATGAAAAGGGATCTGTGCAAAACCAACCCACCATATACCTGTAATAAGGAAAGAAAATCGTGGGGCAAAGCTACCAGCAGGCATTCCAAACCATTCAGGAAACTGTATAGTCAATAAATTAATTACCAATAAGATAACACTCCCTATGTACCCCAAGGCAAAACCCTTGGCGCTCAGCAAATCAAATTCTTCCTCTTTGGCTATTTCGGGCAAGAAGGAATTATAAAACACAATACTGCCTGAAAAGCCAATACTGGCCAAAACGCTGCAAATTATCCCAAATTCTAAATTTTCACCTGTAAAAAAGAATAAGGCTCCACAAGACATCGACCCCACATAAACAAAGAACTTCATAAAGTTCAGTTTATTCCCAGATGCATCGGCAATGCCTGAGAGGATTGGAGCAAGAAGGGCAATAATCAAAAAAGAAACTGAGATCGAGTAGGAATACAAAACAGTATTTATCACCTCCCAACCAAAGAAAGAAACCTCATCTGAACCATCCAATCCCTCGGTGACACTATTGTAGTACACAGGAAAAATGGTGGAAGTAATGACTAGGCTGTAAACTGAGTTTGCCCAATCGTACATGGCCCAGGCATTTTGAACTTTCTTTTTAGAATTAGGAAGTAGCTTCATATGGAATTGAATAAAAAAAGCCATCCGCATGGCGAATGGCTTTCAATATACAGATAAAGAAAATTAATATTAATCAACCTTCCCAGTAGAAGCATACAAAACACGACGAGCGTCGGCATTTCGTAGTTCTGTCTGAACATCAGAGATAGGACCCATCTTCACTTCCTTATCCACTTTCATGGAGATAGTAATTAGCCCTCTATCTGCTTCAGGTAATTTATCCCGCTCTTGGTTGACCCACTGAACAATTTCAGGCGAAGAGATCAAGACATCATTGGCTTGCACTCTTGGCTCAGAACCATAAAGGCCTGTATTCTTTGGCTTACCTATGTAGATGTAAGAAATCAACGTCTTCTTCTGTAATTTTTGTAATTGAGTAGCTTGAGGAATCTTTTGATCTACTAAGATGTCTTGCTCTCTCAATACAGTAGTTACCATGAAGAAGAATAGGAGCATAAAGATGATATCTGGCAAGGCTGAAGTAGGTATACTTTCACCTGTTTTGACTTTTTTCTTAAACTTTCCCATATCAATTACCTCCTATTTTATCAGGTTCTGCAATAGATATCGCCATAGGAATACCTTCTTTGCCTTTATCTTGAAGCGCTTTTGTGGCTTCACTATCGCCATTTAATCTACGATACTCGTCGGCAGTTAAACCTACTCGCTCTGCATAAATTTCAAAGTAAGCTTTTTTAGCCAGGTCAAAAACCTCCAAAAACACCTCGTAGCTGGTACCACGATTAGTTTTGATGGAAATCACCGCTTCCCCTGGATCATCGGATGAATCTGCTTTTCGTTGGGCTTGCGCCTGCAACGATGCTGGAAGGGAGTTGTACAAGGCTGTTGCTTCTTCATCAGGAGCTCCAAAGTTCATGATGAACGCTTTGAAGTCTTGATCAAGACCTTCTGCTGACCTTCTGTAATCACCTTCCACCAACAAGTCGTTGTTGGCATTAATCAAGACGTTGTAGATATTTCTTTCGTTTTTCTTGATATCAGGTGGTGGTACATTAGGATCCTGCTTCGGAGGAAGAATATTCAAAATACCTTTGTCCGAAGCGATGGTAGTGGTTACGAGGAAGAAGATCAGCAGTAGGAAAGCGATATCCGCCATAGATCCTGCATTTACTTCTTGACTCCCTCTACTATTGCTTCTAGCCATGATTATTTGATTGCTTTATTGATCTCTGTAAGTAAAATACCTGCCAAAGCAACGATTATAAGAAGGTAGGTAGTGAACATAAGCCCACCCACCATTTGAGAAGTTGCTGGCGTCAAGTTGAAAGGATCACCCTCAAACTTGGGCAAAACCTCGTTGGAAGAGATGGAGTAGCAAATAAAGAAGATCACAACAATTGCAACCACACCAAGTCCTGACTTCATGAGCCCTTTTGGGTCATCAAGAGACTTGATTAAAGGGAGCAGCACCGATAGGACCGTCCCAACTACTACAAGAGCATAGCTCACATAGAGAATAATGTTAACATAATCCATGATTTCGAATCTTTAGGATGTAAGAATTTGATTTTGAACAAATTGAAGGCGAAGGATTACTTGCCTGTCACTTTGTGCTTTACCAACACGTCTACCAAAGAGATAGAAGCATCTTCCATGTCGTTTACCAAAGAATCGATCTTAGACACAAGATAGTTGTAGAACAATTGAAGGATAATCGCAACGATCAAACCAGCAACTGTTGTCAAAAGGGCGATTTTAATACCACCCGCTACAAGGGAAGGAGAGATGTCACCTGCTGCTTCGATAGAGTCAAAGGCACCAATCATACCAATTACCGTACCCATGAAACCCAACATCGGGGCTAGAGAGATAAATAGAGAGATCCAAACAAGTCCTTTTTCCAAACGTCCCATTTCTACTGAACCGTAAGCAACAATTGACTTCTCAACCATGTCAATACCTTCAGAATAGCGCATCAAGCCTTGTGTGAAGATAGAGGCAACTGGTCCTTTGGTATTTCTAGTTAACTCTTTAGCACCTTCGATTCCTCCTGAAGATATCGCCTCTTCAATTTTTACAAGAAGCTTCTTTGTATTTACTGTGGCTAGGTTCAAAGTAATGATTCTCTCCAAAGCAATAGCAAGGCCCAAAATCAAACAAATCAATACTGGAGTCATATACAAAGGATCACCTTCGATAAATTTCTCTTTTATTACTTGGTGGAAGCTCTGCTCCTCAGCGACGATTTCATCGTCAACCATTTCTGGAGATGCCGCAGTCTCTTCTACTGCAGGGGTAGCTTCTGTTGCGGTTGCAGAATCTGCAGCTGCTTCTTGAGCGTTAGCGAAAGCAGGAACGAATAGGATACCTGCAAGCATGAACAAAGCGATGAACTTTCTCATAGTTTTTTTTTTAATTTACTTTGATTAAGGTTAATTGGTTTCGGTTTAAATCGAGTTTTAAAGTTATCATTTTTTAAATTCAAAAAACAAACGAGCCTTTTAACTTTTTTTTTAGAACCTCTCATTTAAACTAAAATAGGGCTAATTTTTACACGAATGGAAGATAGTCCACCTAAAATTTATGCCTGACAATCTCTTTTTTTTTGAATTACTAAAATTAAAATAATTATTTAAAAGGTTCATTATCAATTATTTATGTATTTTTCGAGGAACTAGTCTATCCAAGCATCATAAAATATTTCAAGTAGCCGTTTTCGTGGAAATTTTACAAAGGCAAAACAGTAATTTAACCTTAATTGGCCCCTTCCCGATCAATTAAGTAAACCAAGGCCGCCATCGCCGCAGCTCCTAATTCCAATTCCCTACGGTCTACCACTTCAAAAACATCAGCAGCTGTATGGTGGTATCTAAAGTACCGTTGTGAATCAGGTAAGAGCCCAATTAAAAGGGTTCCTTGGTCGCTCAATGGGCCAATATCAGCTCCTCCACCAAGTTTTTGGAGATTCCATAACTGGTAGGGTTGTAACAAGCCCGCCCAAGAAGACAGCTTCGCGCGCTGTGCATTTGTGCCCGTGGAAGAAAATCCGATGGGCAAAAATCCACCAGAATCAGATTCGATCGCTGCAATATGTTTTTCTCCTCTCTCCTTAGCTACTCTAGCGTACTCTTGTCCGCCACGCAAGCCATTCTCTTCATTCATCCACATCACTGCGCGTAAGGTGCGCTTAGGCTTCCATTCTAACTGTTTGTACAATCGGAGCACTTCAATTCCCTGCATACAACCTGCACCATCGTCATGAGCGCCTTCCCCAACATCCCATGAATCAAGGTGACCCCCCACGGCAATGATCTCCTCAGGTTTTTCAGTTCCTCGTAGCTCTCCAATTACATTATAAGACAGCTTTTCGGATTTCATCTCCCCATGAGACTCCAAATACAACTGCAAATCAGGCTGATCTTCCAATAGGTCGCTCAACAATTCTGCGTCCTCTGTGCTAATTGCTAAAGCTGGAATTGTGGGCACATTAGGTGCGTAACGCTGGTTTCCAGTATGGGCAAAATCATCAATTTGGTTATTCATAGATCGTACAATGGTGCCAATTGCTCCCAATTTTGCTGCTTCAGCAGCTCCTGAACTACGCTGACCCACTGCTCTGGAATACGCCGCAAATGCATCCACCATCGTGGGATCCATGGGGCCATTGAAAAAAACAATCTTTCCATTCACTCGACTCCCTAGAGCTTGCAATTCGGACAAACCCCTCACCTCCACCACTTGACTCACCACCCCATTAGGCCCAGTACCCTGCGTGTTGCCTAGTGCCAAAGCAGTTAATGAGATCGTCCCATACTTGATTGAATTCACGACACGAACCACATCGTTCCCTCCACGCTCCCAATGGGGTACCATCACGGGTTGCAGGTATACGGTATCAAAACCATAACTTTCCATCAGCTGCTTGGTCCATTCCACTGCGGCAGCCGCTCCTGGGCTACCTGAAAGTCTATTTCCTATTTCCTTGCAGAGGTAGCGGAGGTTTTCATAGGTATGGCCGGAAGAGAGTTCTGTATCGTAAATTGCCCTCAAGCTAGCCTCATGTCCTTGGCCATGGGTGAGGATTGGTATATGGAGGAGCAAAATCCAGAGTATTTTTTTCATTAGGAGCGCTATTTTTTTTCAAGATAAAAAATGGAAGAATATTATAACTAAACTTTTTTTTGGTTGGAAAATGAATCTAACCTTCAAAATCAGGTTTTTTTAAAACACTTTTTTGTGAATTTCGTTAAATCATCTGCCTTCCTTTAGTTTTTAAAGAGAGCTTACTTAATTTCAATCCTTTTAACCCATTCTTATGAAATTACTAACCACACTATTTTTAGGGCTTAGCACCCTCTTTTCAGCCGCTGACCTTTTAGCGCCCGCAACCGTGAACAAAGCAGAAAGTCAAATTCGCTGGGAAGCTTCTAAAGTTACTGGAACTCACTGGGGGTATGTACCCTTGAAAAACGCTACGCTAGATTACAGCGATGGAAAAATAAAAGGCGGATCTTTTGACATGGACATGGTCAACCTGACTGTGGAAGACTTAACCGATCCCAAGTCTAAAGGAAATTTAACTGGACACTTGAAGTCGGATGATTTTTTTTCTGTAGAAAAATTCAATACCTCCTCATTCAAAATCACGGAAGCCAAAACCAGCAATGGAACGGATTACACCATTACGGGTACCTTAACTATCAAAGGAATCGCTCAGAAAGTTTCTTTCCCAGCAGTAGTTGCTGTTGCAGGTAAGAAAGTTACCGCAACCGGTCAGATCACTTTTGATCGAACTAAGTTTGATATCAAATTTCGCTCAGGGAGCTACTTCGAAGACCTTGCAGACAAATTGATTTATGATGAGGTGAAATTGGATGTAAAATTGGTTGCTACGGTTTAATCAATTCATTGAAAAACTGAAAAAGTACGAAACTTCCCGGTTGGGAGGTTAAAAAATAGAGGCCAGGACGCAAATCCAGGCCTTTTTTATTGCTCAGAAAGATTCACCAATAATGAGAATCTACCTTTTTTGACAAGGTGAATTTTAGCTTATACTGCTTTATTATTTTTAGCTTTTAGAGTAAAATAACTGAGATGATGTGAACAAGAATGCCCAGAAATAAAGAAGCTCAGATTTAAACCTGAGCCTCTAAAGCAATTAAAGATCATATTTAAAGGTAAGCAGCGCATAGCGAGGCTGGACCAAATAGGAGAAGGTACTCACCACACTTTCGCTAAAACTATCCCTTCGAATTGCTCGGGTATCTGCGATATTCCACACCGATAGCTTGACCTCCCAGGGGCTTTTTGCCCCTTGGTAACTTAAAAAGGTATTCAAGAAATCAAAATCACTTCGCGTACCCATAGCTTGATTCAGGTAAGCCGAATAGGTGTAATCTGCCACTAGCTTCAAGCCCTTCACCAAATCCAAGTCTACTTCCAACTTGGGACTATGTGTGGTGAAGGTATTGTCGATTCTTCCCGATACGTATTGGTTTGCCGTAAAGGAATACCCAATCTTGGCTTCCAAGACCTTGAAGAAGGTGCTGGTCAACTTCGTATCGTAGGTCTGAGAAAACTGCTCGTTCTGGGTCAGTTGATCATCCAAAAACAAATTGGTCTGGTAAGCATTCCAATTTCCTCCTAACTCAAACTTCATCTTGTTGAAGGACTTGTCCACCCGAACATCTCCATTCAAGGTCTTATTGACAGGCTCCACGTTTAGCACTGAAAATAGACGGTTGATCCCAATGAAGTCCGTGGTCGTCACCAGGTCATTGCGCTTGCGCTGGTAGTTGGCATTTCCAAAGACCATCAAGCCAGAAAACATGTCAAAATGCGTGTAGGAAAGCGTATGGGTATTGAAAACACCATTGTCCAGGGCACGATTACCACGAAACAAGGCATTGTAATCCTGCAAGAGCAAGCCTTGAGCCAGCTTCTGACTATCCATAAAGTTCGCTTCAGTCCCCCAGCGGTAAGTTAGAGAACGATTCGAGGTGATCGCCCATTTTGCATACATCGCGGGTAAGAGCAACACCTTGTCCTGGGTTAACTTCTCTCCCAGCTGCACATCAGTCCACTGGTAGCGGTGAAGGTTGCCTGATGGACTAAGAATCCAATCTTTCCATTTGGTCTTCCAGCTCATTCCGAGATAGATGTCTTGGAAATCAAACTCGTTGTTATTCACAAACGCATCAAAACTTTGGCTAGAACCCACTTGACTTAGTCCAGTCACAAAATCCTGGTTGAGTTGCTGCATCCCAACAGACCAATTGAGGTGATTGGTGGGATTTAGAATGTAATAGTAGTTAAATACCCCTTCCAAGGTACCGGTATGCAGTTCCTGGTTTTGAAGGAGACGGTAGCTTGCTGCATTAGGAATCGCATATAATCCTAGGAGTGGCTTTACCGAGGAGGTAAGGTCCAGGAACGGATCTATAAACTTTTTCTCCCAGTTCATCTCCATGCTGAATACTTGATCCTCGTTGGGGGCATGATACCACTCTAACTTTTGCTGCAATGCATAAGGATTGCGTGAGGACAGCGTGTTGATGTTTTGGGTAAAGTCCCCGAAACTGGAATTGAGCAGGTTGCCATTCTCAATCTCAGAAAGCTTTCCAAAAAAGCTATATTTTACGTAAGTCTCTTCTTTGGGAGTGTAGGTGATGGCATACTTAGCCAAACCAGACTTATTTTCTACCGAACTAGCAGACAGGAGCTCCTCCTGGTTATTTTGTCCCGCATTCAAGTACGTGCGCAAGGAAGAACTCCCCAAGCCATTATTTGCCGTGGATCCGATCACAAAGCCGGTATGCCTCCAGGTGGAGGATGGGGAATAGTTGAGGTTGAAGGCTGCTAAGTTGGTTTCAAGAGAATTGGCATTGGAGCGGGTGGCCATGGGAATCCCCAAATCCTCCCCGTTGACTTGCACGCGGGATCCTGCACGAGAAGCAAGTCCTCCCATACCTCCCGAAAATCGGAAATAATCCTGCAAGGTAAAGGGCTGCTCACCCACATTATTGGTACCACCAATAAAGTTGACATTGAGTTTGGGCGCATAATAAAAGGTATTGGCATGGGCCAAATACCGTTTCTGAGGACCTACACCTGCAGTCAGGTCTCCAAAGACCATGTTTTTCTTACCTTCCTTCAGCTGAATGTTAAGTGCTAAGTTTTCGTTAGTATCTAGGCCGCGCATGGGACCAACTTCGTTGAAATTTTTCAATACCTGTACCCGGTCCACCGCATTGGCGGGCAGGTTTTTGGTGGCCAACTTGGTATTTCCATCCATAAATGGCTTTCCGTCGATCAGCACCTTATCTACAGTCTTCCCTTGCACCTTCACGCCACCCTCCTCATCTACCTGGAAGCCTGGGAGTTTTTCCAAGACATCTTCTAGCTTACGCTCTGTACCCGTAGTGAATGCATCGGTCTTGTAGGTGAGCGTGTCGCCTTTCATGGTGACAGGCATCTCGGACACCACTTCCACCAGACCGAGTTGGGTATCACTTTGCTTGAGGATGACCAGCTGTGGGATGTCTGAATCCCAGGTACTGAGCGCTTGTTCATACTGCTGATAGCCCACAAAAGAAACGCGAATCAGGTAGGAAGGGCCTTCGAGCAAGGTTACCTTAAACTTGCCTTCGTTGTTGGATATGCCAAATCCCGCAATCTTCTGTGTGCCTTGGTTGATGGCCACTACATTGGCATAGGCAATGGGCCGATTGAGGCTATCCAGCACCTGACCGATAAGCGGCTTGGTTTGGGCCATGGAAAATCCAGCAAGCAAACAGCAGCAAGCAAGCAGACTAATTCTTTTGAAAAGTGGCATCAATTGGAAGGGCGATAGGGTGAAAAAAGCCAGGATTCAGGCCTTAATTTTCGAGAGGATAGGACCTGAGTTGGAATTAATTTCCTATTCGAATTTCCATCCTATTTCCGCTGCCCGGCTTACCCTGGTAGCGATTCATCATCTGCTTCATTCCCTCTTCTTGAATTGTTTTAAATTCTGCCTGCGTGATCACTTTCCCTTTGCTTGGCTTCTCGATCTCTACAGGATCGGCAGAAGGATTCAATTCAATTTTCTCGCAGATGAGGGTTCTTCCTTGATTTTGAACTTCTAAAATCAAACCAGGAAGGCCATAATAATTTTCAGGCCCATGGGAAACGGGAATCTCAGGGGTAAACCAGACCGTGACTTGTAGGGTATCCTTTACATTCTCCATTTCTGTCATTCCCGTAGAAAAACGCCTTGAATCGACAATTTTTGTGAAGCTCGCCTTTTGAGCGGTGTAATTGCCTATTTTTTTTGTTTCTTCAGAAAGCTCCCAGCCGAACGGCTCCGCCTTATCTTGAATCAAATACTCCTTGCCCATCATCTCTTGTTCTTGGAGGTAATTTCCAGCAGCATCTTTATAAAGTGTGGACCCTTCACCACTGGAGGTAATCATAAATACCGCTCCACCTGCAGAAGCAGTGGCTGGACCCCCACCTAGGCTTTCTTCCTTCTTCCAAGTAGACTCCGTTTGGTTAAAGGAAAGGATGTAATTCTGCTCCATTTGCTTTTTGAGCGAAGCTTGGATCTGGGCTATTTGCTCCGGAGCCATCTTGGTGGAATCTATGGAGATGGAGATTTTAGAGGTAGACTTGTAATACGCTCTACCTGTAAATCCTTGGGCAAAAGCGGTCTGAAGACCAAGACCTAGGCCTAGAAAAATTGCTAGAATGGTGAAGGTACGTTTCATAGTGATGTGATTTTACCCTGCAAAAGAAATAAAGAGAATCCAAACCACATGTTAAGCACTGTTAACGTGTGTTAAAATAAAAAGGATTGAAACTCCTATCTGAACAAGGTTGAACTTTGAAAAACTTAAAGGACCACATCAATGGAACAACATTGTCAGTTACTTAAGAATAGGCTTTTAAATATGCAACTAGGAATTTTAAACCAATAAAAAGACCTTTTATGGAGTCTATAAAATCAATTCATAGAAAAAGCAGAACCACTTATGGCAATTCCCGTTTTTCAAAGTATTAAATTTCATAAGATAGGTTGAATCAGTTGAGTTAGTTTTCAGTTCAAAGGAATTCGGTAGGCACTTTCTAGGGCCTGCCGATCCTCTGACTGATTTTTTTGCAGCAATTATACCTACTTTTTAATAACGCAACTTTTTCAGATAGGCTATACTTACCGGCAAGGTCTCCAATTCTTTCTCACTCTCGTCCTCAATAAACAGGTGCTGGATACCAATTTTATTTGCTTCACGAAGGATCCCAGGAAAGTCAAGCTCCCCCTGCCCAAGCGGTACATCATTTTCAGGGCCTGTTAGCCCTGTCATATCTCTCGGTGCGCCTTTTTTAAAATCTTTAAGGTGCATCGACACCCAACGCTTGCCGTATTTCTTCAACAAACTTACTGGGTCCCCTCCCCCAAAATGCGTCCACATGACATCCATTTGCAGCGAGACATAGCTCGGATCTGTATTCTCTACCAAGTAATCAAATAGTGTCCCTGAACCATAAGGCTGAAATTCGTAGCCATGCACATGGTACTTGAAGGTAATCCCGTTTTCCTTCAATACCTTCCCCCCTGCATTGAAGACCCTGATTGCACGATCTGCATCAGCCTTCGAAAATTGTCCTCTTGCATGGGGTATCCAAGCGCACATCACATAGGTAGCTCCCAACGCTTTGGCACGATCTGCAACTCCCTGCGGATCACTCTCTAACTGCTCAAAACCTGTCCCCGTAGAAGGAATATTGATTCCTCGCTCATCCAGCATTCTTTTGAATTCCAGGGGATCAACGCCTTGTGGCGCTCCACCTTCATATTCTTTAAACCCCAGGCTTTGGATAATGTCTAAGGTTTCTGCAACCCCATTTTTCCATTGATTTCTGAACGTGTAGGAAGCGATTCCCAATGGGGCCTGAAAGAGTGCATCTCCTTTTTTCTGAGCAGCCACATTCCTTGGCGTGAAAAGCCCCACCAAGGCGATTAATAAAACGAATCCAAAGTTTTTCATGTTTTTTTTAGGGTTTGTTTATTCGAAGAATAAATGCGAACATTCTGGACCTAAAGAATTTACAAATTAAGTTTATTCAATTCCTCTACCGCATAATTAGCAGCACGAGCGGTTAAGGTCATGAAGGTAAGTGTGGGATTTTGGGTACTACCACTAGTCATGCACGCGCCGTCCGATACAAAGACATTCTTACAGGCATGCAATTGGTTAAAGCCATTGAGTAAGGAAGTCTTGGGATCTTTACCCATGCGCACACCACCCATTTCGTGAATGTCTGAGCCTGGCGGTGCTCCAGTATCCTCCACCTTGATATTTTTGAATCCCATCCGTTCGTACATTTCCGTTTGCTGCTCCACAAAATCCCGAGTCATCTTGTTATCGTTCTCTTTCCACTCGACCGAAAGGATGAGTTTGGGAATACCATACTTGTCTTTCTCGTCTTTGCTCAGTCGCAGGTGATTGGATTCTTCGGGTACCATTTCCCCTTGCATCCAGGCCGCCATCCCCCACATTCCATAGCTGGGCTTAAGTAATTTTTCTCGAAGAGCATCACCTACTAAGTCGCCACTACCTTCGATTTGCCGGCTTGCAGACATTCCTATGGCATAACCGCGCAAGAAGTCCGTTTCTTGGCTATAAACATTTCGGAAGCGAGGCACGTATGCATGCCCAGGGTTCCTACCCAGATTAACTTGGTCCAAAAAGCCCTCAAAGGTGGCATACCCCTTGCCTCGGTAATTGTGACAAGTGATGTATTTGCCCATCAAGCCATTGTCATTCCCAAGGCCATTTGGAAACCGGGAAGATGTGGAATTGAGTAAAATTGCATTGGAATTAATGGTAGATGCATTTACAAAAATGATTTTTGCATAAAACTCAATGGACTCCTGAGTCAGGCGATCAATCACTCGCACCCCGATCGCTTTCCCTTTTTGATCGTCATAAAGAATCGATTCCACCACCGAATCAGGCCTTAGTGTCAAGTTACCCGTCTTTTCAGCCCAAGGCAAGGTAGAGGCATTGGCCGAAAAATAACCTCCATAAATACAACCTCGGTTGCACATGTTTTGACTGAGGCATTTGGATCTTCCCTGGTCCAGGTGAATCTGCTGGGGATCGGTGAGATGTGCGCACAGCGCCCCTGTACCAAGTGCCGCTCGGAACCATACATTTCCTTGAGCTTCTCTTTGTAGTACTGTTCCACGCAACTGAGTTCAAAACCCCGCTGTACGATTTGGTCAGGAAGTACATCCAACCCGTCCCGGCTACCTGCAAAGCCCACGAAGGTCTCCACATAGGAGTACCAGGGTTCCATATCCTTGTATCGAATGGGCCAATCTACGGCATAGCCATCTCGGGCGGGTCCCTCAAAATCAAAATCTGACCAGCGCTGTGTTCCTCGTGCCCAGAGCAAAGACTTACCTCCGACATGGTACCCTCGAAACCAGCGGAAAGGCTTCTCTTCGATGTAGGGTTGCTCGTCTTCTGCGAGTGCCCAATGCATGGTTTCCTCCCGCTTCCAGTTGGCTGCGCCCAATCCCGACCGCTTCTCAATAGGCACAGCTCCTCGAAACTCAAACTCCCAAGGTGCCTTTGAGGCAGTAGGGTAATCTTCGATGTGGCGAACCATCCTTCCTCGTTCCAACACCAAGGTTTTTAGTCCTTTTTCAGTAAGTTCTTTGGCCGCCCATCCTCCAGAGGCCCCAGATCCGATGACAATGGCATCGTAGGTTCGCTTTGCTTTTGAATCTTGTAGCATGGTTAAGTTAGGCCTTTTCGGCAGGCTCCTCCACACAGCCATTATAAAATCCTGGAGCCACCTGATAGCCCAAATGATCCACCATCACCTCCTTGGCCGTAGTAAATCCAAAAATGGTATTGCTACGAACCAGTTGGTAAAATTTCTTCTGACTTTCCACCTCAGTTTTGGAATACTCTTCCAAAACTGCCTCTCTTTCCTGCTTTGAAAGTCCTACAAAACCCCGTTTCTGCAAGACTTTTAACTCATGGATTAAGATTTCTTGTTCCTCCTTTTCCAGGCACTTTTCAAAAAATTTAATTAGAAACTGGTCTGTTCCGGTACTCAACGCACCGGGTGCAGGAGCACCCTCTTCAAACATCCCCTCAGGAATTAAGGTGTCTGCTAAGGAAGTAAGCAGTTGCTCTTGCTCAAAAGTAAAAAATCCGACATGGCTAAGGCGATCCAAAATCTGCCACTTCCAGTCCACCAAGGCGAGGCCTGCGATTCCGGCTCCAGCAGCACCGAGGAGTTTTAATGAGGTTCGTCTTTGCATAATTCTAAGTCAGGGAAAAAGGTATTTCTCCAATATACTTGATTTGAAAAAAAGTAACGAAAAAAAAAGCTGGAATTCCACCAATGGAAATTCCAGCTTTCATTCTGTAAGTGGTGACTACTTATTTTCTGTAGTCCAATGGAGCTTGACGATCCCCAACCAAGGCTTTGTACGAAAATCCTTCCCCCCTTCGGACGTTCAGCTCTTTCAAGGCATCCCCAGTGACAGCAGGTGAATTAAAAATATCCATCGCAGTCAAGGTCAAGGTTTTGGCTGCCACCATCATGCCTTTTTGACCTATACTCATCCCCCCAGCGGCTACTGCTTGCCAGGTATGTGCCGAGGTACCGGGCACCCAGGTGGCTGTCCCCAATCCTGCTGTAGGTACTAACCAACTGATATCACCAACATCAGTCGAGCCCCCACCACCAACTTCATTCACCACAAAAGGGACAATTTTGGAAGCGTCCTCAGGGCTTGCGTTTACTCCTGCTGGGAAAGTTTTGAGGATATCTTCAGCGAATTTACGTTCTTCATCGTTGTACGTTATCCCTCCTATTTTTTCAAGGTTCTTGTGCATAATTCGCGCTAAGGTTTCGTTAGGCAATAAATTATACACCCCATTGATCACTTCATATTCCATACGGGTCTGGGTACCCATTGCCGCACCTTCAGCAATTTTGACCATTCGCTCAAAAATTTCCTGAACCACCAAGGCATTCGGATGTCGTACATAATGGTAGGATTCTGCAAATGCGGGAACCACATTCGGCGCTTCTCCACCCCTTGTGATCACATAATGCATGCGCGTTTGCATAGGAACATGCTCACGCATCAAATTCACCATAAAGTTCATTGCCTCTACCGCGTCTAAAGCAGATTTGCCGCGCTCAGGAGCCGCTGCTGCATGGGATGCCTCCCCATAGAAACGGAATTTGGTAGAGATATTTGCCAACGAAGAGGTAGCTCCTGCCGCATTTTGTGAGCCGGGATGCCAATGAAGCATAGCATCTACATCCTCAATTAATCCTGCACGTGCGATATAAACTTTGCCGCCGCCACCTTCTTCTGCAGGCGTTCCATAGACTCGAACAGTCCCTTTGATTTTATTTGCCTTCATCCAATCCATCACGGAAATACCTGCTGCCACGGATGCAGCTCCAAAAAGGTGGTGTCCACATGCATGGCCTGCCCCTCCTTCTACCACTGGCTTACGAAAGGGTACCGCATCTTGAGATACTCCCGGGAGTGCATCAAACTCCGCCATGATGCCGATCACTGGCTTGCCAGATCCATACTCCGCCACAAAGGCTGTAGGGATAGAGGCTACACCAGCAGTAACTTTAAATCCTGCATCGGAAAGGGTTTTTTGAAGGAGCTTAGAAGAGTTTGTCTCTAGGTACCCGAGCTCTGGATTACTCCAAATTTGACGGGCTAGGTCACCATAGAAATCCGCTTTAGCATCCAGTTTGTTGAGCACTTCTTTTTCTTGTGCAATTCCACTAAATAGGGGAAGGAGAAAGAACAGTACGAGTAACTTTTTCATAGAATTTCAGATTGTTGCCTTGAAAATAGCAATGTTTTTTGAGCTATTTATTTTTTTTGGATTTGAGGTAAACTTTTAGTGTGTTAAGGATTAAAACCTTTTGGGCATAGCCCATACAGGAAAAACTTGCCTGCTTTCTTCGCCTCTACTTGGTTGCGCAAAGAAAAAAATCAATGCATTACCCACTCGAACAGGTAAATGGTAAGCATTCCCCAACTTGTCCCCGTAACCATACTCAAGATTGCAAGAACAATCGCGTGGGGCATCAATTCTTTCTTGTAGGCTGCCGTTACAGCGGGCGCAGTGGATATCCCCCCCAAGTTAGCCATACTTCCAATGGCTACCCAGGCACTGTTTACTTTAAGCAACCGAGCGACT
>JALRIY010000099.1 GCA_023255285.1 Algoriphagus sp. | reverse complement strand
TGGTGGCCGACTTGAAGGGAGCTGGATATGGCTATGCCTATCCGATTATTGAACCTGAAAAAGTGGCTTCTGCCTGGGCGCTGCGGGCAGCAGGGCTAGGTCTTTTGGGGAATATCCCAGGTGACCCAAAGGCAGTAGCCTGCATAGAGGATACTGCGGTGGATATAGAAGATTTGGCAGATTACATCGATGAGTTAGATGCCATTTTGGAAGGCTTCAACCAAAGTCCAGTTCATTATGCGCATGCAGGAGCAGGAGAAATTCACATGCGTCCTATTCTTGATTTAAAGAAGGCGGAAGACGTGGAGGATTTTTATCAGATTTCTCTTGCTTCCGCCAAATTGGTCAAAAAATACCAAGGTTCCCTTTCTGGAGAGCATGGAGATGGACGCGTTCGTGCTGCTTTTATCCCGATGATGGTGGGAGAAAAAAATTACGAACTCTTTCGCCGCATTAAGTATACCTGGGATCCAAAAAATATCTTTAATCCTGGAAAAATCGTAGATGCTGCACCGATGAACCAGTTTCTACGCTATGAAGTCGGTATGCATACACCGGAGCCTGAGACAGTCCTTGATTTTTCAGGAGTGGGAGGGATACTGCGGTTAGCGGAGAAATGCAATGGTTCGGGAGATTGTCGCAAGCTTCCTGGTTCAGGCGGAACGATGTGTCCTTCCTTTATGGCTACCCGCAACGAGCGGGACTCGGTACGTGGACGTGCGAATACCCTAAGAGAGTTTTTGACGTTGGATAAAAAAGAAAATGCCTTTGATCATCCAGAGATCAAAGAAGCCTTGGATTTGTGTTTAAGCTGCAAGGGATGTACGGCTGAGTGCCCATCCAATGTAGACATGTCCAGCATGAAAGCAGAATTTCTGTACCAATACCAAAAGACCCACGGGGTACCTTTGCGGTCTCGGGCATTTGCCTACATCAATGAGCTGAATCGTTTGGGGTCATTGATCCCTGTGGTTTCTAACTTTTTCTTGACCAATTCCATCACTGGAGGTTTACTTAAATCATTTTTAGGGGTAGCTCCAAATCGAAATCTTCCAGAGATCAGTGCTGTTAGTCTACGGGCTTGGTACAAAAAGAACTATACCCTCCTCCCTGCTCCCGTCAAAAAAATAAAGACGGTATATTTTTTCGTAGATGAGTTTACCAACTACAACGATACCCAAATCGGAATCAAGGCCATTTCTTTACTTAAAAAGTTGGGCTATGAGGTCAAGGTGGTGGATCATGAGGAAAGTGGGCGCTCTGCGCTATCCAAAGGATTGCTCTTGAAAGCAAAAAAGCATGCGGAAGCCAATATCCGTATTTTTGAAAATTTGATTGATGGAAACACCCCGTTGATTGGTTTGGAGCCATCTGCAATTCTAAGTTTCCGGGACGAATACCCACGGATCGTAGGTTCAGAGTGGGTAGAGGGAGCAAAGAAACTCAAGTTTCACGCGCAATTGATCGATGAATTTTTGGGCAAGGAAGTGGCTGCAGGAAATATTAAGTCAAGTGAGTTTACCAAACGTGCAGAAAAAATCAAATTGCATGGGCACTGCCATCAAAAAGCACTTTCTTCGCTTTCTTGGACTCAAAAAATCCTCTCCCTTCCGGTCAATTATGTGGTAGAGCAAATACCTAGTGGCTGTTGTGGCATGGCTGGTTCCTTCGGATACGAAGTAGAACATTACCAAGTATCTCAGCAGGTGGGAGAATTGGTGCTTTTTCCTGCTGTTCGAAAGGCTGAAGCAGATACATTGATAGCTGCTCCAGGCACTTCTTGTCGGCATCAGATTGCTGATGGTACTGGAAGAAAGGCATTGCATCCGATAGAGATTTTGTGGAATGCTTTGAACTGGTAGTCAGGAAATCCTATACCTACTTGTGTTTTTTATAAATCGACAAATACTGTCAATTTAGAGGGTCTTAGAGTGGATTGCATTTTGAGTTCTTTATATTCGAGAAGAACTTTTTTTCTATGGCAAAACCATTCTTACTCTACCGATCTTCAGCAGGATCTGGGAAGACCTATACCCTCACTTTGGAATACCTCAAGCTTGCATTGAGAAATCCTCAATCTGGCTATCGGCAAATTCTGGCGGTGACGTTTACCAATAAGGCTACTACAGAGATGAAGGAGCGAATTATCTCTGTGCTAGAGAGGTTGAGTCACTTAGTAAATCCCAGTAACCCCTTAGATAGGGAGCTTATGGATTTTTTAAAATTGGACAAGGAGCAGTTGATGCAACAAGCTCGGGCAACGCTCTTGTTTGTATTGCATGGCTATGGTCATTTTGCGGTAAGCACGATCGACTCCTTTTTCCAAAAGGTGATCCGTTCTTTTGCAAGAGAAATGGATTTGCAAGCCAAGTTTGACTTGGAAATGGATACTGATGCGGTTTTGGATAAGTTGGTGGACCGAATTGTGGAAAAAGTTGTTGAAGATCCAGTTCTATGCAATTGGTTGGTAGACTATGCCGAGGAGCAGCTATTGGATGGAAAATCTTGGGACATTCGGATGGGAATTAAAGGGCTTGGGAAAGAGATTTTTCAGGAACAATTCAAGTCCTTCCGAGCAATTTTTCAAGAAAGTGTGGGACAAGAAGGGTTTTTACCTGAGCTCAAAGGTCAGATTTCTCGCGTTCGTCAATCCTTGATAGCAGAAGCCAAAATTCAGGCCCAGCAGGCAGAGGATATTCGGATTCAATTTGGATTGGAATGGACAGATTTCAAAGGAGGAAGCAATAGTTTTGCCAAGCGGTTTGGAGTCCTAGGCAACCCAAAAATGCCTTTTCCAGAGCTTACTGTTACCATGCTACGGGATTTGCCAGAGGTAAATAATTGGTTTGCTAATAAATCTAGGCAGGAGTTGGCGATTCGTCAAGCTTTCGAGGCAGGATTGGGAGATTTACTTTTTTCTTGGCCTGACAAACTCAAGGAATGGAACACCTTTTCGGCCTTGCAGAAAAATTTAAATGCTTTTGGCGTATTTAGAAATTTGATTTTCGAATTGCGAGATCTTAAAGATGAGGAAGGGATTTTATTGATTTCGGATGTAAATGATTTTTTGGCTGAGATTACTCGGGAAAACGAAGCCCCTTTTTTGTACGAAAAAATTGGAAATCAGTACCAACACTTTTTGATAGATGAATTTCAGGACACCTCCGAATTTCAATGGGCAAGTTTTAAGCCCTTGTTGGAAAATTCTTTAGCATCGGGAAATACCAATCTATTGGTAGGCGATGTAAAGCAATCTATTTACCGTTGGCGTGGAGGGAAATTAGAATTATTGCTGTCTGAGGTGCAAGAGCAGATTCATTCCGATTTTGTAGAAGTTAAGAACCTAAGTGTCAACTACAGGAGTCTGCCAGGCATCATCGCCTTCAATAATACTGTTTTCCAGCAATTACCAGGAATAATGGAGCGGGGTATGGAGGCCCATTATGCATTAGATTCAGAAAACAAGCTTTCTCTAGCTTTTGAGGGCGTGGCACAGGAGGTTCCAGAAACTAAAGAAAAGGTTTTGTTCCAAGGAAAAATCCGCATGGAATTTGTTGAAAAGAGCAGTGGTGAAAGGACGCAGGAGGATGAAATCGAGGAGGAGGCAATAGAGTTGGGTTCTTTGGAAAAACTTCCTGATTTGGTAAGACAGTTGCAGGATAGAGGATATGCATTGAAGGACATTGCCTTTTTGGTGCGAAAAAATGGGGAGGGGGCTATTTTGGCAGATAAATTCATGGAAGTGCAGCGGCAATCGACAAGTTCGGATTATCGCTTTGATGTCCTTTCCGAAGAGTCTTTGTTTATCGATAAATCCATCGCAGTGAAATGCGTGGTTGGATTTTTGACCTATTTGAGCGATCCCTCAAATCAAGTAGCATTCAAAACTCTTTGGCAATTCTACGCTTTGGTACACGGAATCCCCTTGAGTCACGAGCTATTTTTTGTGGATGGATTGCCAAGTGAATTGCAAGAGAAGGAACAAGAGTTGCAAAAGAGGCAAGCAAATTTCCAACAGATGCCTTTGATTGAATTGGTAGAGCAGGGGCTTACTTTTCTTGGATTAACTCAAAAGCAGCAGGATCTTAGCTACGTCTCTGGATTTAAAGAGGCTGTTTTGGATTACATAAAAAAGAATCGAGCGGACTTACTTGGTTTTTTAGATTGGTGGGAGCTGAATAAGAAGAAGCGGACTGTGAAAATTCCAGAGGACCACGATGCGATGCGGATATTGACCATCCACAAGTCCAAAGGGCTCCAATTTAAGGTAGTGATCCTACCCTTTATGGATTGGGGAATTGTTTCCTCAGGTTTGCAAGCGTCTATCCTTTGGGCTCCATTTGAATCAGAAAATGGAGTACAGACTGTGGTCCCTTTGACCCATCAAACCCTTTTGAAAAACAGCCATTTTGCAGCTGCTTACAACGAGGAAGTTCGCTTGTCCTATTTGGATTCGCTCAATATGCTGTATGTAGCCTATACACGTGCGGAGGAGGCGCTTTTTGGTTTTGGTACGTATTCGATCTCCAAAACTAAAAAAGAAATTTCTCCCACCCGTACAGGTAATCTCCTGTATACGCTGTTTTCAGGAGGATTTCAGTTGGAAGAAGAAACAACTTCCTCTTGGGATTCAGAGACACATACTTTTGATTGGGGAAATTGGCCTGCAGTGAGCTCAACCGATAAAAGTGAAGTTGGGGAAGCTCCCCCACTTCGTTGGGATTTCATGGATTGGAAATCCAAATTACAAACCAAAGCCTATCCTTGGGATTTTTCTTCCGAGGGTATTCGCGCACGCGCGCAGCGAGATTTTGGGATAATCATTCACTCCATATTGGCAGAAGCTAAAGACCTGGAGGATGCGATTCAGCTTGTCAAGCAGTACACATTTGAGGGGAGATGGGAAGAAAATATTGCTTTCGAAATAAATCAAAAGTTAGCCCAGCTTTTTGCCTTGCCTCAAGTAAAGGGATGGTTTGACCCAGATTTACCCACCTTGACTGAACAAGGGATTTTATTGCCAGGAGGAGTGCAAAAGCGTCCTGATCGAATTTTGATTGGGAAAGACGAGGCACTCGTCATTGATTTCAAAACTGGAGTTAAGCGCGAATCCCATGCGAATCAAGTCCAGGAATACATGGCATTGGTCAAGACCTTGACACAAGTCCCGGTCAAAGGATACCTCTGTTACCTTGAACCTACTGAAATTATCGCCTTATGATTCCCTTTTTAAAAGAAACCGCACAAAAGCTTTTAGAATCCGGCAGGGATTTGAAAGATCTTCGTGTGGTGTTGCCCAATCGTCGTGCAGGACTTTTTTTTACCAAGTACCTAGGTGAACTGATCCAACAACCTGTTTGGATGCCTGAGGTGGTGACCATTGAGCAGCTGGTGTACCAACTAGCAGGAAATACACCTGCGGACGACCTTACCTTAGTCTTTGAACTCTACGAAACCTACCGAACCTTACAAAAAGATGCGGAACCCTTTGATCGATTCTTTCACTGGGGGGAGCTGATTTTAAAAGATTTCAATGATTTGGATCAATTCTTGGCTCCAGTAAAGCAGGTATATGCCCACCTGGCTGAAATTAAGGAATTTGAATCGGATTTAAGTTTCCTTACTGAAGAACAATGGGCGTTAATTGCACAGTTTTGGAAGGCTTTTGAACGTCAAAATGAAACTGAAAAAGCCCGTTTTCTAAAGTTTTGGCAGATTCTTGGGGACCTTTATGAAGGGTTTCAAGAGCGACTTCAAAAATCTGGATTAGCTTATGGGGGACAGCTGTATCGGAAGGTAGCATCCACGACCAATTCGATACCTAAACCGGACAAGCACTTAATTTTTATTGGGTTCAACGCATTTACAGGTGCCGAAGAGAAGATTATTACCCATTTCATTCAGGCATTTGCTGCTGAGATTTATTGGGATGTGGATGCTTACTACCTAGATGACCCTCTTCAAGAGGCAGGGTTGTTTTTCAGGGAATACAGAAAAAATGCAGTATTTGGTCCAACATTTTCCAAACAGCTTCCTGCTCGAATCCAGAAAAAGGGATCTCAAATTCATACGCACGCTATTCCCTTAAAAACCAATCAGGCCAATTTGGTGGGCAAATTGTTGGAGCGGGTAGAGCTAGGGGAACAATTAGAAGAAACGGTTATTATTCTTCCGGATGAGCAGTTGCTATTCCCTGTATTATACCAGCTTCCAGAAGGAATCTCCAAACTTAATGTAACCATGGGGTATCCCATGCGCAATGCACCGATATATGCTTTTTTGGATGCAGTATTGGATTTGCAGCGCCATGCCAAGCGGAAGGATGGGCAGGTGACCTTTTACCATAAATCTGTTTTAGATCTGTTGGCTTATCCCTATTTGCAAGTAGCGGATAGTGTATGGTCTGCTCAAATAGCCAAAAAAATACAAGAAGAGAAATGGGTAGATGTTCCCGAAGAGCTATTGACCAAGAAAAACGCTCTTTTTGATATGGTCTTTCAAAAAATATCCGGTGACTTAATGATCGAGTATTTGATTGCACTAATTGATTATTTGGCAAAAGAATTACAAGAAGACCCTACTCAAAAAAGTTACTTGTTTCAAGCGTTCAAGCAATTGAATCGTGTAAAGGAAATATTTAGTTCAACGGGTAGTAAAGGGTTAAAAGTTGAATTCCTATTGAGCTTATTTCGTAAGCTTTTTCGGGATCTTAAGTTGCCCTTTGAAGGGGAGCCTCTTCAAGGTTTGCAGGTGATGGGAGTATTGGAATCTCGAAATCTTGATTTTAGGCGTGTAATTATTTGCGATTTGAATGAAGGTAGTTTTCCTCCTGGAGGAGGGATCCAATCGATGATTCCAATGAATCTCCGCAAGGCTTTTCGTTTGCCAGTGCAGGAACAAAACGATGCCATCTATGCCTACACCTTTTATCGCTTGTTGCATCGTGCAGAAAAGGTACATTTGATTTATACCACAGCGGGGGAACAGGGTAAATCCAGCGAGATGAGTCGGTTTATACAGCAGATGCGTGTGGAGTTGCCTATTTCAGCCCCAGAATCGGTTTTAGTGCCGGTAAATCTTACTCCAAATCAATCCATTACGCTTACTAAGAGCCCAGCCATGCTTGCTCGCTTTGCTCGGTATTTTAAGCCCAATGGGGAAGGAGAAGCAGAAAAGCGATTTTCTGCCTCTGCACTCAACATGTACTTGGATTGCCGCTTACGATTTTACTTGCGCTATGTAGCTGAGCTAAAAGAGAAAGAGGTAGTAGTCAAAACAATTGACCCCATGACCTTTGGCACATTACTACATAGGGGAGTGGAAATTCTTTATCAGATTCCCGAAGGCCAGGAGTTTCGTGAGATCACGAGCCATGAAATCAATCGCCTCTTGCCACAAGTACCAAAAGCGGTGGAGCAAGCTTTTCGAGAACTGTATAAAAAAGAGGAGGGAGAAGAACTCTTACTGACGGGGCAATTGCAAATTGCTCGAGAGGTATTGACCAAGTACATTCAAGCAATTCTTGCCTATGATCAGCGGAATGGAGATTTTAAGGTAGTTGGTTTGGAAAAAGAACATCGGGCATACCTATCCATTAAAACCGAGGAAGGGGAGAAAGAAGTTGCTCTTGGAGGGGTAATTGACCGAATGGATATCAAAGATGCTGTGGTCCGTCTTTTGGATTACAAAACTGGAAAGGATACCAAGAAGATTACTTCCATCGGTTCTCTATTTGATAGAGAAAACATGAAAAGAAACAAGGCTGCGATGCAAACTTTCCTCTATGCCTTTTTCTATCATTACCAGTTTCCTGAAAACCAGCTTCCTCTAAAACCTGGTATCATCAACATCAAAGAAATCTATTCTCCAAACTTTTCTCCTTACCTCCAATTGGATGATGTTGAGGTCAACGATTACCGAGTTTTTGCAGAAGAATTTGAGAAAGGTCTTCGTGGACTGCTAGAGGAAATTGTCGATCCTTTGATCCCTTTTGATCAAACGGAGGACAAGAAAAAATGCACTTACTGTGCCTACAAAGAATTGTGTGGAAGGTGAAATTTTTTCGCTAAATAAGGGCCCAATTCATTAAGTGTAACTTCTTGTAAGGGGTGGGGGAGTGGCAGATATGGAGTAAGGGATTTGAGCAAGTTAGGAAGGAAAAAAATAATTCAATTGAGCGAGGTGTTTAGTTTAATCGCAGTGAATATGAGTACTAGTTTGGGCTCTTATTT
>JALRIY010000098.1 GCA_023255285.1 Algoriphagus sp. | reverse complement strand
TATGGTCTAGATGGTACTGCTCAAAATGGAGGAGACTTAGGCTGGTTTGCAAAAGCTGACTTTGTAGAGCCTTTTGCAAATGCCACCTACGCTGCCAGATCTAAGGGGTTGCTTCCAAATCTAGTGGAAACCGAGTATGGCTACCACATCATTCAGGTGACTGAGCTACCAGCCACTTCCTATACCAAACTAGCGATATTGGAGCTAGAACTCGTTGCTTCTGACCTTACTCGAAACGAAGCATTTAGGAATGCAGATGCATTCGTTGCTGAAAGTGGGAATCGAAATGAGTTTACAGAAAATGCTACCGAAAAAGGGTATAGAATTATCCAAGCCAATAATGTGGACGCAACGTCTAGAAATTTGAATAACCTCACGGATGCAAGACAAGTGGTAATTTGGGCGTTTAGTGAGGCAGCTGTTGGGGAGGTTTCAACGGTCTTTGAATTAAATGATGCCTACCTTGTTGCTTCCTTAGTAAGTCGGAAAGAAGAAGGAGATGCAAAATTAGAAGACGTGAAAGACCAAGTAAAACAATTGGTTCTGAATGAGAAGAAAGCAGCTCTGATTCAAGAAAAACTGTCTGCTAAGACTACGCTAGAAGAAATGAAGGGGGTCTTTACAGATGCTGCCATCAATGAGGTTCCAAGTTTGCGTTTGAGTGATGCAGTACTTCCCGGCATAGGTTTTGCGCCAAAGGCAATCGGTACTATTTTCGGTTTACAAGGTAGTGGTCAACTCACTAAGCCGGTTCAGGAGGATATTGGAGTGCTTGTGGGAAGGTTAAATACCCTCACTCCTGCTGCAGAGATCGGTGATTATACGATATATCAAACTCAATTGACACAAGGTGCATTCCAGCGGATGACCTATCAAATCATGATGGCGCTTCAAGAATTGGCTAAAGTGAAAGATTACAGGTACAAATACTTCTAAAACTGAAGTAGTAAAAGGGGACCCATGTTGAAAAGCATGGGTTTTTTTTAGCCATATTCTTCTAATAAAGAAGTAATTTTAGGTATGAAACAGTCTTTCGATAAACTTGCTTTCAAAGAAAAGCTAGAATCCTATGGCACATTTCCAATGGCTTACTTATTTAAGTTTATCGTTCCGGTTGGGAAGGAGTATGAAATTTCAGCAATTTTTCTGGGAGACGATGTGGTGATTAAGCCAAGCAGTGGAGGAAAGTATATGAGTACAACTATTCACAAGCAGGTTGACAATGCCGAGCAAGTCATTGACTACTATGAAAAAGCAGCGCTGATTGAGGGAGTTATTTCACTTTAATAAAAATCATATGTGGATAGAAGAATCAAATCAACTGAGAAAGAGTTTTACTTTCTCTGATTTTACAGAGGCTTTTGCATTTATGACTCGGGTAGCCTTTTTGGCAGAGTCTCAGCAGCATCATCCCAATTGGTCGAATGTCTACAATCGAGTGGAAATTGTACTAACTACTCACGATGCTGGGAATGTGGTCACTGATAAAGATTTCAAACTAGCAAAGGCCATAGATCAGCTTTTTGGATGAGTCAGCCACTTATTTCTTTATTCTTGGTTCCAACTCCTATTGGAAACCTTCGAGACATCACCCTTCGGGCCATAGATGTACTGCAAGCTGTAGACGTTATTCTTGCGGAAGATACACGGACAAGTGGGATTCTATTAAAGCACCTTCAGATTTCCAAAAACCTACAAAGCTACCATAGTTTTAACGAGCACAAGGCTGTTGAAAAGCTGGTAGAACGAATGGCGAAAGGGGAGACATTTGCATTAATTAGTGATGCAGGGACCCCTGCTATTTCAGACCCAGGATTTTTATTGGTGCGTGCTGTCCTAGCAGCAGGGCTGGAAGTCCAGTGTTTGCCCGGCCCTACGGCATTTGTCCCGGCCTTGGTAGCCAGTGGACTACCCAATGATCGTTTTGTTTTCGAAGGGTTTCTCCCTCATAAAAAAGGCAGAAAAACACGGATTGACGCGGTAGTGAATGAGCCTCGTACACTTATTTTCTACGAATCCCCTCATCGATTGCTCAAAACATTAGAACAATTGGCAGCCGCTTTTGGTGGAGATAGACAAGCAGCAGTGGCTCGAGAGCTGACCAAATTGCACGAAGAGATAGTTAGGGGTACCTTGATTGAATTGATGGACTACTATCAAGTAAATCCCCTAAAAGGCGAGCTTGTTCTAGTGGTAGCCGGCTGTTCTGAACAACGAGAAAGCCGCACTGAAAGGCAGCAAAAAAAGCAATCAGAATGGAAAAAAGAAAATAAATCCCGTAAGGAACTAGAATGAACAACTACGTATGCTAACCTCATCCCAACTCTCCCAACTCTTGGAAAAAACTCGCAAAATAGCGGAGGAGGTAGGGACCTTTATTGAAAAAGAACGACTTCATTTTTCCATGGATCGAGTCGAGCATAAGGGATTTAACGACCTGGTCTCCTATGTAGATAAAGAAGCTGAAAAGCAGCTTGTAGCTCAGCTACAGTCTATTTTTCCAGAGGCAGGATTCATCACCGAGGAAGGTACCAACACCACTCGGGGAGCGGAGTACGACTGGGTGATCGATCCCCTGGATGGCACTACCAACTTTATCCATGGGTTACCTGTCTTTGCGGTCAGCATTGGCTTGATGGAGCGCGGTGAGGTAGTTCTTGGCGTGGTGTATGAGGTGAACCGAAAGGAATGTTTTCATGCATACAAGGGAGGAGGGGCATTTTGCAACGATTCTCGGCTCCATGTAAGTAAGGCCCCCAAACTATCTGACTCTCTAATTTCTACGGGCTTCCCTTACTATCAATTTGACTTAATCGACCGTTACCTAGCTACAATGAAATTGGTCATGCAGTGTTCGCATGGATTGAGGAGACTTGGTTCAGCAGCAGTAGATCTGTGTTATGTTGCTGCAGGAAGGACAGAAGGCTATTTCGAATATAATTTAAATTCCTACGATGTAGCTGCAGGGGTGCTTTTGGTCCAAGAAGCTGGAGGAAAAGTAACGGACTTTGCCGGGGGCAATGATTTTATTTTTGGCCGTCAGGTAGTTGCTACGAATTTGTTTATTCACGAAGAATTACTAGGTCTTTTGGCAATTAATTGGAATGAATCAGCCTAACAAATAGTACCATAATAGTAAAGTAATTCCTGAAATTGGGATACCAAGACCTGCAAGTAAGGCAGCAAGTCGGGGCTGTAGATTAAATTCCATAGCAATTAAAGAACCGGTAATCATCGGGGCCATTCCACTTTCTAAAACGGTTACTTTCAAGTCCAAACTATAAGTAGGATAAAAACTTAGGTATATGCCCCAGACTAGGGCAGGCGCAAGCAGGAGCCGGTAAATTAGGCCATACCAGAGGTAGGGAGATTGAATCCATTTGGGATCCAAAGAAATACTCGTGCCGATTACAAATAAAGCTACCGGGGCCATGGTAGTGCCTATCCCCTCAAGTAGGATTAACCAATAGCTAGGAAGGGTGATTTGGGAAAAGCTCAAGAAAAGACCAAGGATCATAAAAATAAAGGGTGGGAATAGGAACATTTTTTTCAAAATAGTTTGAAGAGTAGGGTTTCCTTGTCCGTATTTTGAACCAATTGCAACTGCTAGGGTGCTTACAATTAAAAATGACCCTCCCTGATCAATTAGAAACGCAGTAGCTAATGCTTCTGTACCATAGGCGGCTGCAATCACAGGAAACCCTAGAAAAGAGGTGTTGGCAAGTCCAGCAACCAAAATTAAACAGCCAGTAAGGCTCTTCTCCCACTGATACTTCCTTCCTAAATACTCAAATACTACCCAGGATATCAAAAATGTCAACCAGGCAGATGAAGGAGCAATAGCCAAATTCCAAGATAGTTTTAAAGGGGGAATATGGAGTAATGCAAGTGCAGGAAGTACTAGGTAGATTAAGTAAGATTTTCCAATAGCTGCAATTTTTTGCTTTGGAAAAGAAGAAAACAATTGGAGTAAAAAACCCAAAATTAGGCTTAAAAAAGGGATCCAAAGGCCCATAACAAGTACATGAAGTGAAGATAACTATTGTGTAACCGAAAGATAATGTAATCTACTTGTAACCAAATGATTGTCACTATAGTTTTAGCTTAAACAATGGGAACAATCATGACCAATCACTTGCCAATTTACATCGAAGGAGAAAAGTGGATTCCACTTACTTATTTTTCTGAACAGGAGAAAAAATCATTTAAGGAATGGCTGCCTAGCTACCGGTTAAAAAGGGTGGAACTTCCTGGGGTAGTTTTGAATGAATGTTTGGATTTTAAAACCTATGCTTGCTGGCTACGCTTGAAAGAGTTGACCTACACCAAATCTCCTATTTTTGATTTTTAGTTTAGGCCGACTTGTTTTCGTTTTTCTTCAAAATAACTTTTTAGTTGGGGATACCAGTCACTGGTAGTTTCTGGAAACCCATCCAACACCAATTCCATATTTCCTTCAAGTCGATCTTGATTGAGTTGCATCCCTTCAATAAGGTAAATTAATTCTTCTAGGCTAAGTGGTTCCTCGCTTGTACTCGGGTAAAGTAGGTAGTCGTTGCCATAAAAATCTACCGCTTCGAAGTGTATTTTTTGGTCCACCGCATGGCCGTAAATGCTAATTTGTTCTCCCCATGTGCTCTCTGGATAGTGAAGCCGCACCAACAAAACGGAGGTAACCCCTTCGGAAAAATAGGTTGGGGGTCTAAACTGAAAATCCATACGCTTTCGTTTTGAAAGGATAAAGTACTGTATTTTCTAGAAAGATTGTGCGTTGTAGATTGATTTTTAAGGTTGAGTTATAAAATTCAATTTTAGTAGGCTTCCTAGCGTAGATTGGATTGGATAATCAGGACTTTAGGGTTATTTTTGTATTCCCAATCTGCCAGATAGGGTGGCATAGTTTTCTTACAGTTTCTTCGTGTTTATTTCCCCTTACTTATGAAAAGAGATTTATTAATTTTTGACCTTATCTCCCAAGAAGAAGACAGACAAAAGCGTGGTATTGAGCTGATTGCTTCCGAGAATTTTACTTCCAAGCAAGTAATGGAGGCAGCTGGCAGTGTATTGACCAATAAATATGCAGAAGGACTTCCTAGTAAGCGTTATTATGGAGGGTGTGAGGTAGTCGATGAGATTGAACAATTAGCCATAGATCGAGCAAAAAAACTATTTGGGGCGGCCTGGGCAAATGTGCAGCCACATTCTGGAGCTCAGGCCAATGCAGCAGTAATGCTTGCTTGCTTAAAGCCTGGAGATGCAATATTGGGCTTTGATTTAGCACATGGAGGTCACCTGACCCATGGATCGCCTGTAAATTTTTCTGGAAAATTGTACCAAGCCAATTTTTATGGGGTAGAGGAAGCTACTGGAGTAATTGATTACGATAAAGTAGCGGAAAAAGCACTAGCGGTTCGTCCAAAAATGATTATTTGCGGAGCTTCGGCCTATTCAAGAGATTGGGATTATGCTCGTTTGCGCGAAATCGCCGATGAGGTAGATGCACTGCTTCTTGCTGATATTTCTCACCCTTCCGGGTTAATCGCCCGAGGCTTGCTCAATGACCCATTGGAACATTGTCATATTGTAACTACCACTACCCACAAAACGCTAAGAGGTCCTAGGGGTGGGTTGATTCTTATGCGTGAAGACTTTGATAATCCTTGGGGATTAACCACACCCAAAGGAGAAATCAAAAAAATGTCTTCCTTGTTGGATATGGGAGTATTTCCAGGTACACAAGGGGGGCCATTGGAACATATTATTGCGGCTAAGGCAGTGGCTTTTGAAGAGGCACTTTCAGATGAGTACATGGAGTATGTTGTTCAAGTAAAATTGAATGCTTCGGTGATGGCTGCAGAATTTGTGGCAAGAGGATATCAATTGATTTCTGGAGGTACAGACAATCACTTGATGTTAATTGACCTCCGGAATAAGGAGTTAACCGGAAAGATTGCCGAAGAGACACTTGGTAAAGTGGATATTACTATCAATAAAAATATGGTGCCCTTTGACACCAAATCCCCATTTGTTACTTCGGGAATGCGTGTAGGTACAGCCGCTGTGACCACAAGAGGGTTGAAGGAGGAGGACATGAAAAAGATCGTAGGTCTAATTGACCGTGCGCTTCAACACCATCAAGATGATGCAGCTTTGGCAAGCATCAAAGCCGAGGTCAATGCGTGGATGGTCAAATTTCCTTTGTACTAATTAGTCAGAAAAAGTGGCTCTAGATCAATACCAGGAAGAAGAGGAAGGCATGTCCTTCTTAGACCATTTGGAAGCGTTGAGGTGGCATATACTTCGAGCGGTTTCGGCGGTTCTCGTATTTTCAGTGGCAGCGTTTATAGCCAAGGATTTTGTTTTTGGAATATTGATTTTAGGGCCATCTAAGGTTGATTTTTTGACATATCGCCTGCTTTGTGAAGTAGGTAATTATTTGGGGGTAACCGCTTTGTGTATAGATGACCTACCATTTACCATTCAAAGTAGGCAGATGACAGGTCAATTTTCAATGCACATGACTTCGAGTTTTGTAGTTGGATTAATCGCTGCATTTCCCTATCTATTTTGGGAAGTCTGGAGGTTTATTAGTCCAGGTTTGTACTCCAAAGAAAAAAATGCCGCTCGAGGTGCAGTATTCTTTGTAAGCTTTCTGTTCCTTTCAGGGGCTTCTTTTGGGTATTATATTTTATCTCCGCTTTCCATCAATTTCTTGGCCAATTACCAGCTTGATCCAAGTATTGCCAATGAATTTGATATTACCTCTTACGTTTCTACGCTTTCTATGCTGGTATTGGCCTCCGCAATCATGTTTCAATTGCCTGTAGTAGTGTATTTCTTATCGATGTCCGGATTGGTTACCTCTCGTATGTTGAAAGCATACCGTAAACATTCAATTGTGGTAATTTTAGTACTCTCAGCAGTGATTACTCCTCCCGATGTTATTAGTCAATTGTTGATTGCAATGCCTATCGTCGTTTTGTACGAGGTGGGAATTGAAATAGCAAAGCGATTGGAAAAAAAGCGTGCGTTAAAGGAAGCAGAATTGGGGACTAAAAACGTAGACGAATGAGAAATATAAATCGCATTGCTTTGGGAGGAGACCATGCAGGGTTTACCTACAAAAAGGAACTTATTCAGCATTTGAGTAAGCTAGGGTACCTTGTAGAGGATTTTGGCCCATCTTCTACAGATTCAGTAGATTATCCCGATTACGTGCACCCACTTACTCAGGCAGTCGAGTCGGGAGAAGTTGACTTGGGGATTGTAATCTGTGGGAGTGGAAATGGGGTTGCAATCACAGCAAATAAACACCAAGGGATCCGTGCAGCCCTATGCTGGAATGAAGAATTGGCAGCTTTGGCGAGACAGCACAACGACGCAAATGTATTGGCGATACCAGCACGGTTTATTACCTACGAACTAGCGCAAAAATTAGTAGAGATCTTTATTTCTACCTCATTTGAGGGAGGGAGACATCAAGGTAGGGTATCAAAAATTTCCTGTTCTTAAAACATAATTAAGGCTCGATAATGAAATCGAGCCTTTTCTTTTATCTGAATATCCGCAGTAATTCAAACAGATTTTATGCTGCTGAGGGGTTGTGGATAACCTTATTTTTTCACAAATACTCCCGGTTCTGTTTCCAAGTATAATTCAGAAAGGGCAGGTAATTCTTCTATAAGGGACCTGAATAGGCCCTCCTTATCTAGTATTTGTTCAGGTTGCTGTTTTCGAATCATCTCGAAAATTTGTGTTTTCTGGGACAAGGATTTTTCTTGATTGAGGAAGCTTTTGGATAAGTGAAAGTTTAAAAATGGCCCACCTAAAGGTTTACCCAAGTAAGGACTGGGATCCTCTTCCAAAACCAACACGCTGCCCTGGGACATCGGTGCTTGATCCCCTCTTGATCGCACAAAATAAGTAGTGTCTACCGGTATACGTGATGTCCAATAGGTAATTGTCCAAAGCGGTAAAATTAGAATCAGTCCCAGAAATGCAGGTTTGATCAGAATTCGCCAACTAAAATGAAGAAAAAAATGACAGATAAAATAGCTTAATCCTGGAAGTAAAATAACGAGCTGGTAGGAGGCATTATTTTTTACTAGAAAAAATAAACCTGCTGAAAACATTAACCAAATGACAATTAGTTGACGCTGCTTTTGTTGGTTGATGGTCGCGCCTCTAAAGAAAGTACTGATGAAAAAGCCCGCAAGAGCAATTAATAACGGGAGAAGTCCAGGAAGAAGCCAGCTCAAATAGGGTTGGTAAGCATAGTTGGGATAGGTAAAAACCATCGGCCAAACTTGCAGCGCCAGCATCAGGCCATCGTTCCAAAAATAAAACACCAAAATGAGCAGGATAGG
>JALRIY010000097.1:2699-8406 GCA_023255285.1 Algoriphagus sp. | reverse complement strand
AATGATGGGCATGGTACTTCTTGGAGGCTTAGATAGTGTAGGAGGTGCAGTACTTGGACTCGTTCGAACAGGTTTTTTTATCAGCTTGCTGGTTTGGGTCTTTCTAAAGTTGGAACTTAGCTCCTTTCAAGAGTGGCGCACAAAAAGTGAATTGCTCACCTACCTAGAGCCCCTCACCCCAACCGTTCTTGATGTTTTAGATCCGATTCTCCCCACGGTCAAAGATCTAAGCCAAAAATTAATCCAAAAGTTTGATGAAGGGACGAACTAAAAAGGAAGGCCTTTTTTATCGTTGCCTTCGTTAATCTAGCTTAGCTGCTTATCCATCTTGTCATCGGTAACCCAAGAAAAATAAGGTTTGTAGTTGATGAGATAAGCGGTAGAACGTCGTCTGTCAACGATTACCTCAAATCAATCACCTCAATTCCAGGATATTTTTTGAGGTCAAAAGTGAAATGACTTAATGGAAGACTTGGCGAAGCTTTTAAGCTTTTGAAGGTATAGGTAAACTTACCTCCCTGCCCATCCAGCATTTCCCAACCTTCAAGCTGCTGACTGTATTTATCAATTAATAAACGAACTTGTTGAAATGGGGCATTCGCCTTGACAGCAGTCAATTCCACCACAGCAACTGACTTCCCTTGATAGGTCTTATCGGATAAAAGTTTGTAGTTGAAGCCGGATTGGTACAGGGTATAAATGGTAGTGGGTGTTAACTCTCCTTCCATCAAAGCCGCATCGTTAATGGTCACCTCCTTGTACCCCCCTGTTTGGATAAACGTCCAAACCGTCTTTCCATCGTTGTAAATCTCTTGGTCTGGAAGCTTCAATCGGTATTTATCTCCAAGCACCGCCACTTCTCCAACTTGGCGATCACCTGTCCCTCCCTCATCTTGGAAGGTATATTCAAAGCTTGCGGTAAATCCCTTCATGCTTTGAAATTTGGTGCGCATTGCATCCAAAACTTCTTTTGCTTTGGGGTCTTTTTGTGCCAAACTGGGCACTGCTAGTAAAAAAGAAACTAATAATGGAAAGAAAAGAAGTTTTAAGTTCATGGGATTGAATGCCCTAATTCACTAGGCACCAATTACAAACTACTCAATAACCGTTCCAAACTTACTTCGTCTTGAATTAAAACCTCACGTGCCTTGGACCCTTCAAAGGGACCTACTACACCGGCAGCCTCGAGTTGATCGACAATCCTTCCTGCGCGATTGTATCCCAACTTCAGCTTTCGCTGGATCAAAGAGGTGCTTCCTTGCTGATGGAGTACTATCAAGCGTGCTGCTTCGTCAAACAACGGGTCTCTATCGGACAAGTCAATATCTCCACCAGATCCATCTCCATCTTCACCCACAAATTCAGGCAAAAGGTAAGCTGAGGCATAGCCCTTTTGTTCCCCAATCCAATCGCATACCGCATCTACTTCAGGTGTATCTAGAAAGGCACATTGGATACGAGTCATTTCAGAACCAACAGATAATAGCATGTCTCCCATACCAATCAATTGATCTGCTCCACCAGCATCCAAAATAGTACGTGAGTCAATTTTGGACGTTACCCGAAAAGAAAGTCGTGCGGGGAAGTTTGCCTTAATCACCCCCGTGATCACATTGACAGAAGGACGCTGGGTAGCTACTACCAAGTGTATTCCAATCGCACGAGCCAATTGGGCCAATCGAGCAATAGGAGCTTCAATTTCCTTGCCTGCTGTCATCATCAAATCTGCCAACTCATCGATGACCAACACAATGTAGGGCATGAAGTAATGCCCGTTCAGTGGATTGAGTTTTCTTGCAACAAACTTGGCATTGTATTCCTTTAAATTTCGACAGCCTGCCTCCTTCAACAAGGTGTACCTGTTGTCCATCTCAATACACAAGGAATTGAGTGTGTGAATGACTTTCTTGGTATCGGTAATGATTGCCTCTTCTGCTCCTGGAAGCTTGGCAAGAAAATGCCGTTCGATCTTATTAAAAAGGGTTAATTCTACTTTTTTAGGATCGACTAAAACAAACTTTAACTGGGAAGGGTGCTTCTTGTAAATCAAGGAAGCTAGAATCATGTTGAGCCCTACCGACTTACCCTGACCTGTGGCTCCTGCCATGAGTAAGTGAGGCATTTTGGCCAAATCGGCTACAAACACCTCGTTGGAAATCGTCTTGCCTAAGGCAATGGGTAAGTCCTTATCCGACTTCATGAATTTTTCAGTTCCCAACACTGCTCGGGCAGGTACCAGCTCCCTATTCTTGTTGGGAACTTCAATTCCAATAGTGCCTTTACCTGGAATAGGAGCGATTATTCGAATTCCCAAAGCGGCCAAACTCAAGGCAATGTCGTCTTCTAGGTTTTTGATTTTTGAGATTTTCACCCCTGGATTGGGAATAATCTCATACAGCGTAACTGTGGGTCCGATCGTCGCTTGAATTCCCTGAATCCCAATCTGGAAATTTTCAAGAGTAGTCACAATTTTGTCCTTATTTTCCTCGAGCTCCTGTCGCGATACGGTCACTTTCTTAACATCGTATTCGTTGAGTAAATCTAAGGTGGGGTATTTGTAGCGCGGCAAATCCAAGGTAGGATCGTATGGGTCCAAGTTCTCGACCTCATCTACTGACTTTTCTTCTTCAGCTCCTTTTTTTACCGTAAAATTTCCTTCCTTAACCAAAATTTCCCCGGAAGCTTCTTCCAAAAGGCCAACCTGTGGCACATCGAAAAGATCTTCTTCTTGGGAAACTGAATCAGTCAACTCCTCTTCAGTATTTGTATCCTCCAAACTAAAATCTACTTGATCCCCTGCCATTGGTGATTCAGGGTCCTCTGATTTTACTTCCCAAGCACTGCCATCATCCTCAAATTCTTCTTCGGCATCATCCTCATTCCCAAAAGGGGAAGATACTACAGCTCCCGATTCCTCCTCCAGGTCTATTTCATCCTTCTCTTTGGACTTTGGGGCAAACCAATTGAGCTGCTGCACTCCAAAAAATAGGATGATAAAAATGAAGAAAGTGCCGGCAATTAGGATAACCGTCCCCATCCCCAAAAAGTCATAGGAAAGCTTGGCAAGCTCGTATCCTAGTCCTCCCGATACAAAACTCCAGTACGAATATCCTTCTAATAAAATCCCTGCATACCCCGTCACTAGACCAATCCAAGCCACAAAAAACAAGGCAAACGCCACATAGCGCATTAAAGAATAGAGAGATACCTTAAACGTCCAGCGAAATCCAACCAAAAACAAAAAGGGAGGAAATAGAAAGGCAGCAATACCGAACCAACGGAAAATCATCCAGTGTGCAGCTTGGGCTCCCAAATAGCCTAGCCAATTCTTGGATTCTTTTGCAGCATCACGAACAGCTTGATCGCTGTTGTTCAAAACCAAGCTTTGGTCTTGAGGACCATTGAGCAGGTAGGAAGCAAAGGCGATGGTGAAAAAAATACTTGCCGATATCAACGCAATTCCCAAAGCAATTCCAACCTGCTTTAGCTCAATTTTCCCGAAAGAAAATATCGGTTTTTTAGGTTGTGGACTAGCCTTTGGCGTATTCTCCACTTTCTTACGAAAGGTATTTGTTTTGGGTGCTTGAGATGCCATCTGGGATTACGGTGCTGGGTTAATGTTAGCCAAAAGTGAGTAAAAAGCCAACTTACTTCGATAAATAGTGAAAGAGTCCCTTCTTTATCCTTTTGATTAAAGAAGGCCCCTCATAAATCATGCCTGAGTAGATCTGAACCAGGCTAGCGCCTGCTTCCAACTTTTCGATGGCATCAGATGCGGAGTAAATTCCTCCTACGCCTACAATTGGAAAAGCACCCTTTGATTGCTGGTGTAAGTAGCGAATGACTTCGGTACTTCTCTTTCCCAAAGCCTTTCCACTAAGACCTCCTGGACCTATCTGTTCTAGTTTCTGGGAATCTGTCTGTAAGTTGGAACGGTCCAGTGTAGTGTTGGTCGCAATCACCCCATCTATTTGCGTTTCTCCCACAATCTCAATGATATCATCAAGCTGTCCGTTGGTCAGGTCTGGAGCAATCTTCAGTAAGATGGGTTTGGGATTTGGATACCGAGAATTAGCGGCTTTAACCCCGAATAAAAGGTTTTTTAATGGCTCCTTTTCCTGTAGTTCTCGGAGGTTGGGGGTATTGGGGGAACTTACATTCACCACAAAATAGTCTACATAGGGATGCAAGGCTTCCAAACAAAAAAGGTAATCAGAGAGCGCCTCCTCGTTAGGCGTTACCTTATTTTTGCCAATATTCCCCCCTACGATGACGGTAGATTTTCTTGTTTTCAAGCGATCTAGTGCCCCTAGAACCCCTCCGTTATTAAAACCCATCCGATTGATCAATGACTCGTCATTTGGCAAGCGAAAAAGCCGAGGTTGCGGATTGCCCTCCTGGGCTTTTGGAGTAAGGGTCCCAATTTCTATAAATCCAAAGCCCAATAGCGCCATTTCATCAATCCAATGGGCATCCTTATCCATGCCTGCTGCCAGGCCAATAGGATTGGAAAACTTAAGACCAAAAACCTCACGTTCCAATCGGGAATCTTCAAAGCGAAATAACGCATGAAGGATTGGCTTGATGATGGGGAGATTAAAGGACCATTTGATCAAGCCAAATGTAAAGTGGTGGGCAGCCTCTGGCTGCCGTAAAAAAAGAATGGGCTTGATGAGCTGCTTGTACACGAGATGGATTCAGCTTGGATTTAGACTAAGATTTGAGACTTTTTCTTGGTGAATTTAGCCTCCTTAAGCCAAAGAAACAAAAAGAAACCGGTCTAGGGACCGGCTTCCGGAGTTTAAGATTTAAGGCTGTAGTTAGGTGCTTCGCGAGTGACACTCACATCGTGTGGGTGGGATTCCTTTACACCGGCGGTGGTAATTTTGACAAACTTGCCATTGGTCTGCAGATCTTCAATTGTTTTAGTACCACAATAGCCCATGCCTGCTTGTAGGCCACCTACCAACTGATAAAGTACTTCGGCCACAAGACCTTTGTAAGGTACTCGACCCACAATTCCTTCGGGAACTAATTTTTTAATGTTGTCTTCAGCGTCTTGAAAGTAGCGGTCCTTGGAACCAGATTCCATAGCTTCTAAGGAACCCATACCTCGATAGCTCTTGAATTTTCTCCCTTCAAAAATGATCATTTCTCCTGGCGCCTCTTCCGTACCGGCTAGCAAAGAGCCAATCATGATAGAGCTACCGCCGGCAGCGATGGCCTTCACCAAATCCCCAGAATAGCGAATTCCTCCATCCGCAATCACCGGTACACCGGTCCCCTTCAAGGCTTCCGCACATTCAAATACGGCAGAAAGCTGAGGAACACCCACCCCTGCAATGATGCGGGTGGTACAAATGGAACCAGGTCCTACCCCTACTTTCACTGCATCTGCACCTGCCTCGGCAAGTGCAAGGGCTGCTTCTGGGGTGGCAATATTTCCTACAATTACCTCCAAGTCTGGGAAAGTTGCTTTGATTTTTCGGCAGGTATCTAGCACCCCTTTGGAGTGGCCATGAGCCGTGTCTATCGAGACCACATCTACCCCTGCATTTTTTAACGCCTCTACACGCTCCACAATGTCAGCGGTAACCCCTACGGCTGCACCAACGCGAAGGCGTCCAAATTCATCCTTGCATGCATTTGGCTTGTCTTTTCGCTTCAAAATATCTTTGTAGGTAATCAGTCCCGTCAATTTGCCTTC
>JALRIY010000097.1:0-2689 GCA_023255285.1 Algoriphagus sp. | reverse complement strand
GTATTCTTGTAGAATCTCCTCTGCTTGCTCCAGTGAAATTCCTGACTTGGCCGTAATTAAATTTTCCCGAGTCATGATTTCTCGAATCAGACGGTTGGGATCTTTCATAAAGCGCAAGTCTCTGTTGGTAATGATTCCTTTGAGTACTTTGTGCTCGTCTACCACTGGAATGCCTCCAATATGAAACTCGCGCATGATGGCTTCTGCGTCTCGTACTCGGGAATTGATATCCAATGTGATGGGGTCCAAGATCATCCCTGCTTGTGAACGCTTCACTTTGCGCACTTGAGCAGCTTGCTTTTCGATGGACATGTTTTTATGAATAAATCCCAGTCCTCCCTCCAGCGCTATGGCAATAGCCAATTCTGCTTCTGTGACCGTGTCCATGGCAGCAGAAACTAAGGGAATATTTAGTCGGATTTTTTTGGTCAACCAGGTGGCTGTGGAAGTCTCCCGAGGAAGAACTTCAGAGTATCCTGGCACTAAAAGCACGTCGTCGTAGGTGAGTGCTTCGTACAGAAACTTGGAGGAGTTTTTATTCATAGCAAATATTGGTGGTAGGGAACCCTATTTGCCCGTCAAAGTTACATGGAATTTGTGTTGTTTTCGCAGAAAAATGTAAAATATATTATGGTCAATTTGTCAACGGTCCACGGTCGACTGTCCACAGATGATCATAGAAAAGTCAACAGCGTACTGTCGACTGTCCACAGCTAATCCTGCTCTCTGATGAATAGTGACCATCTAAATTTGGAGGCTAAATTCCATTTTACTACGAATCGGCTGTCGACGATGGACCGTGGACCGTTGACAACTATTTTTTCAAAAGTCGTGCAATATAAAACCCATCAAAGCCGCTTTCTTGGGCTAGTACCTTGCGATCTTCCAGTAACTCAAAATCTTTACCGGCTTCGCTCGCCAAAAACTTGCTCACCTGTTCCTCATTTTCGGAAGGGAGAATACTGCAGGTAGCATACACGAGCTGCCCTCCTTTTTTCAACATGGATGGATAGCTTTGCAGGATCTCTTGCTGCGTTTCTTGCACCTTTTGGATGGACTCAGGAGATAGCTTCCACTTTGTGTCAGGATTTCTACGCAACACCCCTAATCCAGAACAAGGCACGTCCAACAACAATCGGTCTGCTGACTCCTTGAGACGTTTGATGGTTTTAGTTCCTTCAATGACCTTGGGTTCAAAAATAGAGACGCCATTTCTTCTTGCGCGTAATTTCGCTTGCTGCAGCTTCCACTCTTCTACATCCATGGAAATCACCTTCCCCTTGTTGCCCATCAAGGCTGCCAAGTGTAGGGATTTGCCTCCGGCGCCTGCACAGGCATCGATGACCCGCATCCCCGGCTCTACCTGCAGCGCTGCAGCCACAAGTTGGGAGCTGGCATCTTGGACCTCAAACAAGCCTTCTTTAAATGAGGGGTGGCGGAAGACGTTTTGACGTGCTTCCAAAACTAAAGCATCGGGGTAGCCTTTGACCAAGTAGGTTCCAATGCCATCTGCCTGCAAGATGTTTTTGAGGCGCTCGCGGGTAGTTTTTAGCGTGTTGACGCGCAACACCACTTCAGCCTCCTCGTTGAGTGCATGTATTTCAGACTCCCATTTATCACCCAGTTCCTTGGAACCGAGGGTTTGGAGCCAATCGGGGATGGATTCCAACAATCCTGGATCAGTGATGGACTCGTATTTTGATTTGATTTTTTCGGGTTGGAGGCGTGCAAATTCATCCCATTCAGGTAGTTCCTGGCCTTGCATCAGCCAATAAGTCCCAAAGAGATCCCAAGGATCCTTGGAAGGGCTGAGAAAATTGACTAAGCGCCACCAGCGCACCATCTCGTAGGTGGTCTCTGCAATAAAGGAACGATCCTTGGCTCCCCACTTGGGATTGGACTTCAAGGTGCGTTCGATGACTTTGTCAGCGTAGTGTCCCTCTTCAAAAATTGCTTCCAAGGCCTGATGTACCCCCCGAATGGTGTTGTTATGTAACTTCATAAATCAAAATTCTTTAGCAAAGGTACAACAATCCTAGGGAAACGGATGCCGGTAAATCCCAACTACTTCCTATTTTTGCGACATAGACATGCGCTCCCCATCTACCTATGCTGACTGGCTAGCCTCCTTATCGGCTCAGCTTTCTGTTTATTCCAAATCAGAGGCAGAAAACCTCGTTTTCTGGTTGTTTGAACAGCATCTAGGGCTACGGCGGGCCGATTTGCGGCTTGTTTATCCAAATCCAGCACTTCCTATCGCCCTGCTTGCTGACTTCCATCGACTACTTGCGGGCGAGCCTATTCAATACATCCTGAGGGAGGCCCCTTTTTACGGACGTAATTTTTTGGTCACCCCAGACACACTCATTCCAAGAAACGAAACAGAGGAACTGGTACACCGCATCCTTAAAGAAAATTCTCAGGAACGACTACGCATCTTGGACTTGGGAACGGGTACCGGATGTATTCCGATTACTTTAGCCCTAGAACTCAAGAATCCGGAGGTGTATGCGCTAGATGTATCTGTGAAGGCATTGGACGTAGCGCAAAAAAACGCAGCACAATTCGGTGCCAAGGTTGAGTTTTTGGAAGGTGACCTATTGGGAGTAATCCCGAATCTTGACCTTTTTGACGTAATGGTCTCTAATCCACCCTATGTGCCTTTACGTGATCAGAAAAAAATGCATAC
>JALRIY010000096.1 GCA_023255285.1 Algoriphagus sp. | reverse complement strand
GAATTCAAAAGGATAAGTTGGACCTAGGATTTGTGCGTGTAGCTTCCTTACCTGAGGGACTCCAACGCAAGGTGGCGCATTGCGATACCTTTTCGCTGGTGGTACCCCAGGCCCATCCGCTGCAACCAGCAGATTTTAACTCCTTGGGGCAGTTTGCAGAGGCACCCTTTATTTTATTCTCCTCAGACTATTCCAACCAGTACTATGAGCAAATTTTAGGAATCTGTAGCGCAGCAGGCTTTCACCCAAAAATCAAGCACAAATCAGTTCATGCCCTGACGATCTTTCGACTAGTGGCCAATGGGATGGGAGTAGCCATCGTGCCCAGCTCGCTCCTGGTGGGCTATTCGGTACCCGTGCGTGGCATGGTGATCCCAGGCACTGCTGCATTTACCGAACTCAGCATGATCTGGAAGACTACCAATCGAAATCCGGTATTGGGGAAGGTGTTGGGGTTAAGTTAACTTGACAACGGTCCACAGTCGACGGTCGACAGCAAATTGAAACGAACTTCAGGCTTTGTTTCCATTAGGGCAAACTACTTCACAGAAATACCACCTGGGTTAAATAATATGCCGTACCTACCTTTAAAGGGAAAAGAATAACGTTTGAGGTTCAATTAGGTGAGCTGTGAACCGTTGATCGTGGTCTTTTTGACGATTATCCGCTTGGTCAACTCTCAATTTGAACTAGGAGCATCATTGCAGATAATCCATATTCCGTTTATATTCATGGCCAAATAATAATCCTTATGCTTAATTTCCGCGTACTCATCCCCCTTCTTTTTGGTATTGCTTTCATTTTTTCCTGTTCGGAAAGTGAGACTGAGCCTCAGGTCAAATTACCAGATAATCTGGTGGTCACCGTGGAATACCTCGGTAATGGGGAGGTCAAAGCAAATTTCACAGCAGAAAATACAGCCTTTTTCAAGGTTAGTTTTGGTACTCCAGGAGAAACCAGTCAGCGGATTGATGGCAACACTGCTACTAAAAAGTACACCGAAAAAGGGAATTATCAATTAAATGTACAGGCACATGCAACAGAAACGGATTTCGTAGTTGCCTCTCAGACCATTAGCATGACTGCTACCTTGCTGGGACTGGGTCCAAATGCAGGATATACAAGTCCCGACAGCTACGATGGATACACCCAAGTTTGGGCTGATGAGTTTTCTGGTGCTACGCTTTCTTCGGATTGGACTTTTGAACTCGGGGATGGATGTCCAGATCTTTGCGGCTGGGGTAATCAGGAATTGGAGTATTACAAAAAGGAAAATACAAGCCTCCAGGATGGGAACCTGATCATCACCGCAAAAAGGGAAAATGCAGGATCAAGAAATTACACTTCTTCTCGATTAATTACCAAAGGGAAACGATTTTTTACTTATGGAAGAGTGGACATCCGAGCAAAGCTTCCCAAAGGTCAAGGGATTTGGCCCGCATTGTGGATGCTAGGTGAAAATATCTCTGAGGTCGGATGGCCCAAATGCGGTGAAATTGACATCATGGAATTGGTTGGAGGAAGTGCCGAAAATAGAGATGGAACAATCCACGGAACCGTGCATTGGGACAATGCCGGCAGCAATGCCAATTACGGAGGAAAAACCAGCTTACCCTTTGGGATTTTCAATGACGAATACCATGTTTTTTCAATTATTTGGGATGCAGAAAAAATCGTTTGGCTATTGGATAATGTCCAATATCATGTCATTGACATTCGGCCGGTGGAATTGAATGAGTTTCAGAAGCCCCACTTCTTTATCTTTAATGTCGCAGTAGGTGGTATTTGGCCCGGTAGCCCCGATGCGAGTACGGTTTTCCCTCAGGAAATGAAAGTGGACTACATTCGTGTCTTTCAGAAAAAATAGGAACTTAAGTCAATTGCTCTAGTTTACCAAGGAAGCAGAAATGCTTCCTTTTAGTTTTTTTAGGATTTCGGCATTCCTAGGACTACTGCTAATTATCTCGATGATTTTTGGATGAAGGCTAGGTTCGTAAAACTTCAATAGGGCAGATTCTAGCTGCTCCGAATTCGTGACTGATGCATACCCAAATCCATACTCTTCAGCAAGTGACCTAGCGTTCAATGCTTGTTTAGTCTCAAAAAACTCTTCCAACTCGGGTTGCCGAGCTGGCCCATCGATCAATCGGAATATCCCGCCTGCATGGTTGTTGAGCACAATCACTCGCAAGTTGGGCATAGGATAGTTGTGCCAAAAGGCATTTCGATCGTAGAAAAAGGCCATGTCTCCGGTAAGCAGAGTTACTGGCTCCTGGGAAATCAAACTGGCACCCACCGCAGTACTGTTGCTTCCATCAATCCCTGAAGTACCCCGGTTGCAGCAAATTTCTTGAGTTCGTCTTCCCAAAAAATTCACATATCGAATTGCCATGGAATTGGCTACTTGCAATTGTCCTTTTTCAGGCAAGGCATCCAAAACCTGTTTAACCGCTGGATATTCTCCGAATTCCACTTCTTTTAAGGCTTTAGGGAGGGTAGTCGCTACTTGCTCTTCAAGCAGTTGCCACCGCTGTGCAAATACGGATTCCAAAGGAGGAAGATGCGCGGTCAGCCAAGTCAAAAATACCAAGGGATCGGAGCCCAAGATACGAGTAAGTCCTGAATAGGTATCTTTGGATTGTCCATCGGGCTGAATATGCCAATGTTGTATGTCTTGCTTTCGAAGGAAAAGTTTGAGTGACTTGGAAATAATGGATTTACCAAAACTGATCACCAGGTCGGGTGCTAGCGCGGCATGAAGTTCCTCCCGTCCCAACCAATGATCGTGCAAGGTAATGGTCCCTTTTGCTTGCAAGTTGGATATAGTGTCCGCCACGACAACAACCTGCTGATTTTGCGCCAAACGCTCAACGTGGGCAAGTAGGGTAGGATTTGATTCTTGCTGTCCAGGGACGAGCAGGATGCGTCGAAAATTGGCCAATTCCGACTTTAACTTTTTCAATGCCCCATCGCTTAATCGTACCTCTGAAGATTCTAGGGTAAACACTGGAGGATGCTTTGGGAATTGAAAGGTTTCTCCCTCCTCTGGATAAAAAGGTTCCCGCAAAGGAATGTTGAGGTGTACGGGTCCCGCTGGGAACTGCCGACTGAGTAGGATGGCTTCGTTGCTGATTCGATTCGCATGCCGCACCTGATCTGGGTGAACAAAGGTATCCGGGAAGCGGAAACTTTTTTTCACATGCTTTCCATAGACTTCCTCTTGAAAGATCGTTTGTCCATCCCATTGGTCCACCCATTCAGGAGGCCGGTCTGCGGTGAGTACGAGCAGGGGAACTTGCTGAAAAAAGGCTTCTGCGATTGCAGGAAAATAGTTGAGTACTGCTGATCCAGAGGTGCAGACCAGTACTACGGGTTCCTTCAACTGCTGGGCCATGCCCAAGGCAATAAATGCAGCGGACCGTTCGTCTGCGATTGTACGCACTTCCATCTCCGGATGCCGAGCAAAGGCCAAAGTCAATGGAGCACAGCGAGATCCTGGAGACAGGACGACCTGTCTAATGCCCTGTGCAGCACAAATGGCCACTAAATCGAGGATGGGTTGGAGGATCAAGCGTCTGGATTTTGGATAAACTTACCGATGATTTGGCATTTCAATTCGGTTTCCTCCCATTCTTTTTCGGGTACCGAATCCTCCGTCACTCCTGCACCCGCATAGAGTAGGGCATGCTCCTTCCCGATACTTGCCGTCCGAAGATTTACATAAATGGAGGTTTCTTGCTCAAGCCCTACCGGTCCAAGAAACCCTGCATAGAAGTTGCGATCCCATCCTTCTTCTGTCTTTAAGAAGTTGAGTGCCTCCTTGCGAGGCATCCCACAAACAGCCGAAGTGGGATGGAGGAGTCCAAGCATGACGCTCCCTAAGTTGGAAAATCCTGTAGTTTGGGTATTGACCCGGAAGTCAGAACGCAGATGGAGCAAGTTACCGGCAAGAACGGTTTTAGGACCATGCTCTTCGTATTCTCGCAATCGGATCGTTTTGAAGCAATCCACGATGTAGCGACTGACCAAGGCCTGCTCTTCAATTTCTTTTTGGGTCCAAGCGGCCGATTTCAGAGGATTGTCCCCCTGTGCGGGCTGCGTGCCCGCAAGTGACATGGTGTAGAAATAGTCCCCTTTGGTTTCAATCAGCACTTCAGGACTGGCACCTATCCAGGTACCGACACCCGGAAGATGAAAAAAGTTGACAAAGGAATGCGGGTAACTGGAAAAGAGCTTGGCCAAAGTTTTGCCTAAATCGAATTCTTCTGGAAGAGGAATCAACTTGGTGCGGGCAGCCACAATCTTTTCCAACCTACCTGCTTCAATTGCTTGAGTTCCTTTGGCGACAACCTCTAAGAAATGCGCTTTGTTTTGGCCATCACTTGCGTTGGATAGCACTGGAAGGTTCCCTAAATGGGCAGCAATTCGTTTTTTGAGTACTGGAGCAGGAACGCTATCTCGGCTAGCTTGCATCCAGGAAGGAAAGTCGTCTTGGCTCAGTGGGTTTTCGAGCGATAATTTTTCGTACCGATCTGCATGGATGAAAAATGCTTTTTTATCCTCCTGGTCAGCAAAAGGCTGAACTATAAATCCAGCTGGAAGATCTTCGAGTTGCAGGGAAACACGTCTAGGACTGTCGCTAAAATCTTGAAGGTATGCGAGCTGGGATGAATTGGGCTTTCGCCAAAGCGCAAAGGAACCACCAGAAGCTAGGCCTTCTACCAGGAAAACATCCAGTACCTCCTCCAAAGAAATCGCTTGACCTACTTCCGTTGCTTTCATTTTTTATCCAAGATAGCCATCGTGATTCTGCTGATGCAGCAGAGTTGATCGGCCTCGTTCACAATTTTTATTTCCCATACTTGGGTGGATCTCCCCAAATGTACCGGTCTTGCCGTGCCTTTTACCTTTCCCGACTTCACAGCCCTGAGGTGGTTGGCATTGATTTCCAGTCCAACACAATCCTGTTTGCTCCGATCTAGCGTCAAAGACGCAGCTACCGAGCCCAAGGTTTCGGCAAGTACCACGTTGGCACCTCCGTGTAACAAGCCCATGGGCTGTATGGTTCGATGGTCAACGGGTAAAGTTGCCTCCAAAAAATCTTCTCCTATGCCCGTGAATTCCAAGCCGATATGGTCCACCATCGTAGGCACGCGGATGGTGTTTAGTTGCTCAAGGCTAGGGATAGAAAGAAAAACCATGAATATTTGGGTTAAAACCAGTTTCTTTGGGGACTAGACAAAATTAAAGAAAGTTGAACCTAAAAAAAATTTACCTGCTCCGTCATGGGCAAACGGACTACAATTTACAAGGTGTAGTTCAAGGCAGCGGGATCGATGCCCCAATCAATGCTACAGGAAGGGCACAAGCATCCGCTTTTTTTCAAGCTTATCGAGATATTCCCTTCGACCAACTCTACCATTCTGCATTGATTCGCACCCGACAATCCATCCAAGGCTTTATTGATTTGGGTTATCCAGTGGTAGCATTACCTGAACTAAATGAGATCTCTTGGGGAGATTACGAGGGCACACCCATGACACCAGAAGAGGGGGAGTACTACCAGATGATGTTGCATCAATGGCAGCAGGGCAACTTGGATTATGCGATTGCTGGAGGAGAAAGTCCCAATACAGTAGCCGAACGACTGCGTCGGGGCATTCAAATCATTCTTAATGGACCTGGAGAAACGGTCTTGGTATGCATGCACGGAAGAGCGATGCGTATTTTTTTAAGTTTGATTTGTGAAACACCTTTGGAAAAAATGGATCAGTACGAACACGGAAATTTATGTTTGTACCTTTTGCAGCAAGCAGAGGGAGGAGGATTTACGTTGATCAAGCAAAACGATCAAGAACACCTCAAGGAGTTGAAGCGGATTTAGCAGATTTGGAGGACTTTTTTTTCTGGTCCAAACTTGCTTCGTACTTGCTTACAAAGCGCTGGTACAGGGCTTTGTTTTCGCTTAGGTCAAACACACGAAACGCGAGTTGCTGCAATTGAAAGCGTCTTCCGTCGGATAAAGAAATCCAGTATTCCCCAAGCAAACATTCGTTAAATACAGCAGAAGGAATTTCAAGAAGGAGGGCCAATTCAGAATTCCCCCCGTAGGTCTTGGTTGAAAAAAAAGGACTTAGCTGCTGGCTTATACTGCTGAGGTTTGTCTGAAGTAATTGCAGCTCAGTTTCATCAAATAGAATCAAAAAAGTTTTCGACTCGGGCTCTTTTGAATAGCCCAAGAAGCAGGTACTTACGAAAAGAAAGAGTAAGACTAACTTTTTCATGTCCCCAATATAGGGGCAAATAAGATGCGAATGCAAGTTGGAGGTGTAAAATAATCATCAACAGACGACGGTCGACTGCAACTTGTGCTACTATTTTGAATCTGCTATATTGGCTATGGACCGTCGACCGGAGAATAAAAATAAGTGTCCACAGTCCACCGCAATGTGTGCTGGGAATTAGAACCTGTTGTCGACTTTCGTCCGTGGACATAAATGTTAGGTCAAAAAAAAATCTCCGAGGAGCTCGGAGATTTTAAGTATAAGTGAAAGACTTAAGCCTTCGCAGTTCTTCTTTTTGTTTTTGTCACTTCCTCTTCAATTTCGTCTTCTACACCCGCAAGGATTCTTCCACAATGCTCACAAACGATTAGTTTTTTCTTTTCGCGAATATCTGCTTGACGCTGTGGAGGAACAGTGTTGAAACAACCTCCACAAGCACCTCTTTTGACCATCACAACGGCAAGGCCATTTTTCGCATTCGCTCTAATCTTGGTGTAAGACTTGATCAAACGCTCTTCCACCTTCTTGGCAGCCTTATCTCGATCTCCTTGCAATTTATTTTCTTCCGATTCGCTTTCTGCTACTATGGTCGAAAGCTCGTCTTTTTTGAGGTCTAAATCTTTTTGTCGATCGATTTTGGATGCGCTGGTAATTTCAAACTCCTCTTTCAAGTGATCAATTTTAATTCCAGCTTCAGAAATCTTCTTTTTGGATACTTGAATGTCCAAATCTTGAAGCTCCAATTCCTTGGTGATGGCATCGTACTCACGATTGTTTCGTACGTTCATCTGCTGCTCTTGGTACTTTTTGATCAGCTTTTCGGCTTCTTTGATATTGTCCTTCTGACGCTTGATTTCCTCTTCGAAACCTTCGATCTCTCGAGTGAATTTATCAAGTCGAGTTTCGTAGCCTGCTATCTCATCTTCAAGATCTTGCACTTCCTCAGGAAGGGCTCCTCTTACTTTAACGATGGCGTCTAACCTTGAATCTATAAGCTGAAGGGTGTAGATAGCGTCGAGTTTTTGTGCTACTGTACTTTCCATGAACTATCGGTAGGATGTGGGATTTGTAACTACTTTTGACAAATAGAGTGCAATATTAGGAAAATTTTGTGACAAAACGTCTGCCAATAAATCTTTTGTGAAAATTTCGCTCTCGTAATGCCCAATATCGCAAAGTACGAGTGCCCCTTCCGCATCAAAATATTCGTGGTACTTGACATCAGCCGTCACAAACACATCTGCCCCTGCTCTTTTTGCATCCCCCAAAAGAAAAATTCCTGCACCTCCACAAAGCGCAACTTTTTGCACTCGCCTCCCGGTAAGTGGACTATGTTTGACAAGAGTTAAGTTCATCCGCTGCTTTAGGTAATCTAAAAATTCTTGCTCAGACATAGAATCAGGTAGGGTACCAATCATTCCTGCTCCCACCTCTTGGTTTTCGTTTTCCAAGTTGCTTAGGTAATAAGCCACCTCCTCGTAAGGGTGGGCAGCCTTCAGTGCAGCAAGTACTTTGGAGCTTAGGTGGGCAGGAAGGATCACTTCCACGCGCAACTCGAGTTCTTTATGGGTTTGACCCCGTTGTCCAAGTGTTGGATTGGCATTTTCCGAAGGGGTAAACTGACCTATGCCTTCTGAGGAAAAAGCGCAATCGCTGTATTCCCCAATCTGTCCTGCGCCCGCTTGAAACACTGCTTCTAATACTTCATTTTTGTTTGCGGTCGGCACAAAGAATACCAAGTTGTTGAGGAGTTGTTTCTTGGGTTGCAGGATTCGCGGCTGCTTCAAACCCAAGCGGTCGGCAATTCGCTTGTTGACTCCGCCAGCCACATGGTCTAAGTTGGTGTGAATGGCAAAAATAGCCACATCTGCCTGGATGGCCTTGATAATGGTCCGCTCCACGTACGTTTTGCCAGTGATACTTTTGAGTCCTTTGAAGACAATAGGATGATGTGCCACTATCAAGTTGGCACCTTGCTGAATGGCTTCTTCCACGACGGTTTCGGTGCAATCTAGAGTGCAAAGCACACCGGTCAATTCCCGATTTCGGTCTCCACAAATCAAGGTGGCATTGTCATAAGGTTCCTGGTAGGCCGGAGGAGCAAGCCGATCGAGGAAGGAAAGTATATCTTGAATGCGGGTTCCCATTTTTTTCGTTAATTTGAATTG
>JALRIY010000095.1 GCA_023255285.1 Algoriphagus sp. | reverse complement strand
GTATTGGACCACCAGTCGGCCAAAATGCGGTGGGAGGCAAGGCGGTGTTCCATGCTCCAATAAAGTTGCGGGATCAGGTAATCAATCCACCCATTTTTCATCCAAAGGAGTACATCTGCAAAAAGATCGTCGTAGTTTGTTTGCCCAGCTTGTGTAGGGGAGCCCTTGGGGTCTTTGCCTTTATTTCGCCATACGCCAAAAGGGGAGATGCCAAACTGAACCCAAGGTTTTTTGTGTTTGATGGTTTGGCTGAGGGCCAAAATCAGCTCATTTACGTTTTGCCTTCTCCAATCGTCTTTGGATTGGCCAGGCTTTTTATATTCCGAGTAGGAGGCTTGGTCTGGAAACTCCAAATTGGGTTCCCGATAAGGATAAAAGTAGTCATCGAAATGGATGGCATCAATCTCGTAATTCTCGACTACTTCATCAATGATTTTTAGCAAATGTGCTTTTACTTCAGGCAAACCTGGATCGTAGTACCACTTGCTACCGTATTTGAGCATCCACTTTCGATGGGTGTTGAAGTCATGCTGTGGACTTAATGCATCGGTATTTAGGTCCATGGTGGCCCGGTAGGGATTCAGCCATGCGTGAAACTCCAATCCACGCTTATGCGCTGCATCAATCATCCATTCAAGGGGATCTTCCTGGGTTTGAGGACTAGTTCCTTGCGTACCGGTGAGGTACTTGGACCAAGGGGCTAGTTTGGTGGGATAAAAGGCATCCCCAGCTGTGCGAATTTGGACGATTACTGCATTGAAGTGCAATCCTTGGTAATAATCTAATAGTGCGAGGTAGTCTTTCTTCTGCTTTTCCCAGGGATCTGTTGGGGAAAGCGGCCAGTCAATATTGGCTACGGTGGCAATCCAAACCCCTCGAAATTCCCGGGGAATCTCAGGCAGGGAATGGGGTATGACTATAAAGGAAGCTTCATTTTTTTCTAAAGTACTGTTTTTGGACTCTGAAGCATTTGTTTTTGTTGCTAATGGCTCCGTTTGTTGGGCAGGACAGTTTATCCAAAAAAAGGAGATAAGAAGAAACGGAAGGGAATACTTGAGGGCCAGATTCATAGGGCAATCAAAGCGGAGGAAGCGGTTTTAAGTTCAGGTCAGTCAAATTTTTGCGCAAGCGATTCATAAAAGCGTCACCTGGATCTGACTTTACGGTGCGGTAGTTGGGATCCGTCTCTTTCCAAAGGTCTGTTTTTTGGAAGCGCTGGTACTCGTGATGTCCTATGACGTAGTCGATGGCATAATTTCGTTTGAGGTAGCGGATAAGTTTTTCGTTTGCCTCTAGCTGTTTCTTGGTGAGGGGCATGTTGTCGCTGCCTATGTTTTCGATTCCTATAGCTAAATAATTGAGGCCGATCACATGTCGTGCAAAAGTGGTTTCTGGAAGTAATCGGAAAATGGTGCCATCACGGTCGATCAAAAACTGACTGGAGACATTCAAATTGCTTGCGCCGGTGAGGTCTGCTCTTCCTCCCAGGGTGATGGGATTGAAGACGTCGAAGGTCACTTCGATGTTGGGGATTGCTGTCCAGTGAACAACCACCATTTGGGGCTTGATGGTTGCGGTTGTTTGGTTTAGTCCGTGACGTTCTTTGAGGTAGTCTAGCGAGAGCTGCTCCCTTTCGGTATTCCAGGTGATGGGTTTATCCAAAATACGAAAGGTAGCTTTGGGACTACAGCCGATGAGGCTAATGCATAACAAAAACCAGCCAAGGGGATACGACAATTGGTTCATGAGAAATTATAAAGACACCTAACTACTAATATAGCTATAAAAAGGGAGGAATGCACTTGAGGAAGGTTAGAAACAGAAAAACTGCAACTTTAGTCCCTTTGACTAGTAGGCTTGACCATTAGTAGGTCTCAGTTAAAAATTTACCCCAAATTTTTCTCCCAGCTTGGTCAAGTCTTGAATTACAGGATCAAGTAAGGGGATGCCTTCTTTTCTTCGAACGAGTTCGAGCTCTCGCTCGGGGTCTCCTGGAATCAAAACTTTCTCATGTCCAGGCGTAGGTTCTGCAGATCGAAATCTACGGATCCACTTGTCCATGTGTCCTTTAAATTCTTCAGCAGGCCGGAAGGCATCCACCCGCATGGCACCAAAAAAGTGCCCAATTCCTTCACCAACTAAATTGGGAAGGGGGTCCAAAAATGCTACAAATGGAGGGACCCAAGGGCCGTAATTGGCTCCAGAAAGTACGGCTGATAAAATATCTACCACCGCGCCTAAGGCATACCCTTTGTGCGAGCCATGCTCCCGGTCACCGCCAAGAGGAAGCAATGCACCCCCATCTTTTACTCCATTGGCGGAAGTGGTAGGTTTTCCAGACTTGTCTTGCACCCATCCGGTAGGGGTATCCAAGTTTTTTCGTTGTAGGATTTCTAATTTTCCATTTGCAGCTGTGGTAGTTGCCATATCTGCTACAAAAGGGGGCTCCTCATGGGCAGGAATAGCCACTGCAATGGGATTGGTACCGAGGAGTCGCTCTTTGGAAAAGGTGGGAGCTACGAGTGGACTGGCGTTGGTCAAGGAGATGCCTATCATGTCCTCCTCCAAGGCCATCATGGCGTGGTATCCGGCGATGCCGTAGTGGTTGGAATTTTTGACCGATACCCAGCCGGTCCCTACTTGCTTAGCTTTTTCCATGGCTATTTTCATGGCAAAAGGCGCTACCACCAAACCCAAGCCCCCATCGCCATCTACTACAGCAGTGGAGGGGGTTTCGTAGCTCACGTTCACATTAGGCTTGGCATTTATTCTTCCTTTTTCCCATAACCGTACATAGCCACTCAGTCGGGCTACTCCATGGCTGTCTACCCCTCGGAGGTCTGCCGAAAGCAAGACCTGAGTGGCTAGTTGGGCATCTTCTTGGGGACAGCCAATCTTGAGGAGCATGTCTGAGGTGAAGCGGTACAAGTGGTCGTAGGAGAACTGTTGCATGGCTGCTGAGCTAGATTACGGTAAAGTATGCTGCAAAGATAGAAATCAGGAAGTAGCGTACATTCATTCCCACAAGTTAAAAAAGGGGCTTGGGTTTTTTTCGAAATAAGCGCTAGCTTGACTTACAGGTTTATTTCTCCCGAAAGCATTCGAGAAACTGCTCCCTCTTTTAGGGAAAAATGAGAGCAGCAGATGCTTTGTACCTGGACATGGTGCAAGATAAAGTCGATGAGGCAGCTAGCGACCACAATCATGTCTACCCTCATGGCAATCATGCCTGGTATACCTAATCTTTCTGCTCTATTTTTGGTGACTAGCAACTGAAAAAGTTGGTAAAAATCACTGACCGGTAATTCGAATACATGCTGTCCGGTGAGTTTGCACTGCAGCATGGTCGCATAATACATGTCGATTAGCGTGTCAAAAGTACCTGAGGCTCCTACAAATCCACTTGGTTTATGGATGTCAATAGCTTCTAATAAGGGTTTAAGTTTTTCTCCACAGTACTCCTCTAGTTTTTCCACCTCTTCGGGTAAAATGGGGTCGTGGTAGTGAAAGGCATCCAATAGGCGTTGCCCTCCGATTTCAAAACTTTGTTTCCAGAATACCTTCTGAGCATTACCGATGATAAATTCGACAGAACCCCCGCCAATATCCATCATCAAAGTGGTGCGCTCGTCTAAAGCTCCTGAAAAATGGATACCCTCGTAAATCAACTGCGCTTCTTCATCTCCAGAAATTACATGGATTTGAATACCAAGCTGTTCTCGTACCCGATTGACAAAGTCAGGCCCATTGTTTGCATTTCTAACTGCGGAAGTAGCAAAAGCAAATACTTGGCTAATGGATTCGTCGTCAATTAAATTTTTGAAATGCCCTAGGGTATGCAGTGCTCTTTTTTCCGCGTCGGGGGCGATTTGATTTTGTGTAATGCCCCCTTTCCCTAATTTTACAGCAATTTTTTCCTTGTAAATGGTCTTAAATTCGTTTCCATGCAGTTCCACCAACAACAGATGAAATGTGTTGGTGCCCATATCGATTACTGCTGCTTTGTTGGGATGCGTCATGATCCTTTTTTTGGATGGGCGAATATAGAAAGTTTTTTAAAAGTTCTATTTTAAGTTTTTGTGCATTAGATAAAACGCAGGTTAGTAGCAGGTTGAAGTCAACTTGAAACTTGATTTGGAAAGGAAAGGCTTTTTCTATCCGCTGGAGCGTTTATATTTGATAGAAGAAATAATCCCCCCTGATGACAGATCCAAAAAAACCAAATTACAGCCCATCCAGCCACCTAGAGAAAATTGCTCTTTTGGCAAAAAAAAATGCTGAAGCGGAACAAGGGGGTGGGGCAGCACGAATTGATGCGCAGCACAAAAAAGGAAAACTTACAGCTCGAGAGCGGATCGCATTACTTTTAGATGAGGGGACCTTTGAAGAGTTAGATAAGTTTGTGATGCACCGAGCTAAAGATTTTGGCTTGGAAAAGGAACATTACCTTGGCGATGGGGTGGTAACTGGATTTGGGGAGGTGAATGGACGCTTGGTTTATGTGTATTCTCAGGATTTCACGGTTTTTGGCGGATCACTTTCCGAAACACATGCAGAAAAGATCTGCAAGGTGATGGATCTGGCGCTCAAGAATGGTGCACCTATTATCGGGATAAATGATTCGGGTGGGGCTCGCATTCAAGAAGGAGTCAATTCCCTTGGGGGCTATGCAGATATTTTTTACCGAAACACCCTTGCATCTGGGGTAGTGCCTCAAATTTCAGCCATTATGGGTCCCTGTGCAGGTGGAGCTGTATACTCTCCTGCGATTACTGACTTTATTTTAATGGTAGAAAACACCTCCTACATGTTTGTGACTGGTCCCAATGTAGTCAAGACCGTTACCCAGGAAACAGTTACTGCCGAGGAGTTGGGTGGAGCGTCTACCCACAGCACCAAGTCAGGAGTGACCCATTTTGCCTGTGCCAATGAGGTAGAGGCACTAAAGCGAATTAAATCATTGCTCAGTTACCTTCCTCAAAATTGTGAAGATCGAGCGCCGAGCTATCACTATGAACCTAAGAAAGACGAGTCGAGACCTGTTTTGGATTCCTTGATTCCAGAAAACCCAAACCATCCTTACGACATGCGGGAATTGATCGGAGGGATTGTAGACGAAACGTCATTTTTAGAGGTACATGAAAACTATGCAGATAATATTGTAGTGGGCTTTGCACGTATTGCTGGAAGAAGTATTGGCATTGTAGGCAATCAGCCCCAATCCATGGCAGGGGTTTTAGACAATCATGCCTCAATAAAGGCAGCGCGCTTTGTTCGCTTTTGCGATAGCTTTAATGTACCACTGTTGGTATTGGTAGATGTGCCAGGTTTTTTGCCGGGTACCGATCAGGAATGGAATGGAATCATCACCAATGGAGCAAAGTTGCTATATGCTTTTTCGGAGGCCACGGTGCCACGCATCACGGTGATCACCCGAAAGGCTTATGGGGGAGCCTACGATGTAATGAACTCCAAGCACATTGGAGCAGATTTGAATTATGCCTGGCCCATGGCTGAAATCGCTGTGATGGGTGCAAAGGGAGCGGCAGAAATCATTTTTAAAAAAGAAATTGCCGAAGCGGAAGATTCAGAAGCCAAACTTCAGGAGAAGGTAGAGGAGTATACGGCCAAGTTTGCCAATCCCTACCGTGCTGCGCATCGGGGCTATATTGACGAGGTGATTCTTCCCTCTGACACACGATCCAAATTGATCAAAGCGTTTAAGATGCTGGAAAATAAGGTAGCTAAATTACCTCGAAAGAAGCATGGCAACATTCCTCTTTAAGTGGGCGAAACTGCAGCTAATCTTTTATTGAATAAATTTTATTAACCCAAAACCACTGTGTTTCTCAAGCATGGGGTATTATTTACAAAGCGATGCATGAAATTCAATTTTTAAAAACTTATTTAAACAATGCTTCTCCTACTGGACACGAGGCTTCTGGGCAACAAATTTGGCTGGATTACATCAAGCCCTTTGTCGACAGTTACTTTACCGACTCCTACGGGACCGCAGTGGCAGTGATTGAGCCTGATGCGCCCTTCCGAGTGGTAATTGAAGCACATGCGGATGAAATCAGCTGGTTTGTCAATTACATCAAAGACGATGGATACATCTATGTTCGCCGGAATGGAGGGTCTGATCATATGATTGCTCCTTCCATGCGGGTCAATATCCACACTGAAAAGGGAATTGTACCAGGGGTCTTTGGTTGGCCAGCCATTCACGTGCGGAAAGAAGGAAAAGAAGATGCGCCTACTTTGGACAATATCTTTATAGATGTAGGGGCACAGTCCAAAGCTGAGGTGGAGGAATTGGGAATCCACGTGGGCTGTGTCATCACCTTTCAGGATGAGCTTACGGAATTGAATGGCAAGTATTGGTCAGGACGAGCGTTAGACAACCGGATTGGGGGCTATATGATTGCGCAAGTAGCCAGAAAAATCAAGGAGTCAGGAAAGAAACTTCCTTTCGGACTTTACATCGTCAATGCGGTACAGGAAGAGATAGGCCTCCGAGGGGCTGAAATGATTGTACAGCGAATCAAGCCGGATGTGGCGATCATCACAGATGTTTGTCACGATACTACAGCACCACTTTACAGCAAAATCAGTAGTGGAGATCAGGCAGCTGGAAAGGGTCCTGTACTTACTTATGGGGCATCGGTGCACAAAAAATTATTGGATCTTATCCTTGCTACGGCACAAAAGCACGGGATTCCTTTTCAGCGAGCGGCTGCATCACGGACGACCGGCACGGATACCGATGCCTTTGCCTATTCCAATGGAGGCGTGCCTTCTGCTCTGATCTCTCTTCCCTTGAAGTACATGCATACCACGGTAGAAACAGCCAGTAAAAGCGATATTGAACAGGTCATCGAATTGATGTATGCGTTTTTGGAGGACTTTGATCCCAGCTATGACTTCCGATACCTTCGTTAAGGGGTTTGGAACCATTGGTATAATTTAGGCCTGAGGTCCATCGTGTTTTTAAAAATGTTCTTACATTTCAGATGATTGCTTTATTTAAAGTAGGAAAAAGGGAGACCTCAAGAGGGATCTAATTAGGTTAATAAACTGATTGAAAAATGAGAAAAACAATGATTTGGTTGGGACTTGCCTTGGGTATTGGATTTGGGTGTAGTCCAAGGTCCTCGGAATCTGAATTTGCAGGGATTGATTCTGTGCAAACGATGAAGGATGTGGACAATGCATTGACTCCAGCAGAGCAGGCCGAGGGTTGGATTTTGCTGTTCGATGGGAATAGTATGCAGGGCTGGCGTGCCTTTAATGGGGACACGACTCCGAGCAACTGGGTGATTGAGGAAGGGGCGATGAAGGGATTGGGTGCTACTGGAGGAGAAGATTTTGGTGGAGATGTGGTATATGGGGTACAAGAATTCGAAGAGTTTGAGTTGAAATTTTCCTGGAAAATTTCTCCTGGAGGTAATTCAGGAGTATTTTACCATGTAGTAGAGGGGCCTAATTACAAGGCTCCTTATTATACAGGACCGGAATACCAGGTAATTGATCAGTTGGGCTTTGCACAACCGCTTGAAAAGTGGCAATCTCTAGCTGGAGATTATGCAATGTATGAGCCGGATTATGCTGGAGTGGTCAAGCCTGCCGGGGAGTGGAACGAGTCCAAGATTGTTTTTGCTGAAGCTGGTGCAAGCTATTGGCTCAATGGCAAGCAAACGGTGGAATTTGTACCCTATTCAGAAGACTGGGTAACTCGACGAAATTCAGGCAAGTGGAATGATTTTCCCGATTACAAAATTGCCCGCAAAGGGCTGATTGCATTGCAGGATCATGGAGATCCTGTATGGTTTAAAAACTTAAAGATTCGACCCTTATGAAAAAAGTAATTGTAGTAGTGTTGCTCCTTATTGGAATACAAACGGTGTATGCACAGAAAAAGGAAAAGTTGTTTAATGGCAAGGATTTGACGGGATGGGTTGTATATGGAACTGAGAAATGGTATGTAGAGAAGGGGGTATTGGTATCTGAGAGTGGCCCTGACAAGGGATATGGTTATTTGGGTACGACAGCGCAATACGATGACTTCGAGGTGGATTTGGAGTTTAAGCAAGAGGCAAATGGCAACTCTGGAGTTTTTATTCGTTCCACGGTAGACGGCACTAAGGTATCTGGATGGCAGGTAGAGGTAGCCCCTCCGGGGAACGATACTGGAGGGATTTACGAATCCTATGGTCGGGGCTGGTTGGTCAAGCCAGATCCAGAGAAAGACAAGGCCTTGAAATTTGGTGAATGGAACAAAATGAAGATAGTTGTTCAGGGGGATCGAGTAATTTCCTATGTGAATGGGGTGGAGATGGTTAATTATGCAGATGAGAAGATTGGTGGAGGGAAAGGCGGTGTTTTGCTTCAAATCCACGATGGGGGAGGGATAAAAGTGTACTGGAGAAATATAGTTTTGAAAAAATTATAATTTACCAAATTTTAAATAAGTTGATGCCCTGTAAATTTTAATTTACAGGGCATTT
>JALRIY010000094.1 GCA_023255285.1 Algoriphagus sp. | reverse complement strand
AATCGGTCGAAGTCTGGACCGCATACAATCAAAAATGGAACAAGGTCAACGTAGCGCCTCAATCCATTCCTACAAAAATTCAAGAAACCCGATTTGGCTTGGTTTCAATTCCCTTACCCAATTCTCCATTTGATCAAATTCGTGTGAAGGTAAATCCCATTTCCAAATTACCAGCATGGCATCCTGGAGCAGGTGCCAAGGGCTGGGTGTTCGTGGATGAAGTCCTACTTCATTAATTTAATCTCACCAACTATGGTTTCCTTAGCTTACAAAAAATACGAACAATTGCTGAACGATAAGATGGAGCTTGCTTTCCGGCAAGAGGAATTAATTTGCCAGGCTGCCACACTCATCTCCAAAAGTCTCTCAGTTAAAGGATGGATCTATACCTGTGGAACAGGACATTCCCATTTATTGGCAGAAGAAATATTTTACAGAGCAGGTGGGTTTGCGCGAGTGCGCCCACTTTTACTACCCCAACTCATGCTTCATGAAAGTGCCACAGGAAGTACAAATGAGGAACGAAAGGAGGGTTATGCTCCTATCCTTTTTCAGGAGTATACAATCACTAAGAATGATGTGCTGCTCATCTCTTCTAATTCAGGAAGAAATGCAGTTCCCATTGAATTGGCTAGCTATGCCCATCAGCAAGGCGTAAAAATCATTGTTATCACCAATCTGGCACACAGCAAATCGGTCACCTCTCGGCACGCTTCAGGGCTCAAATTGTACCAACTGGGAGATGTGGTCTTGGATAATTTTGGAGAGATTGGAGATGCAGCACTAACACTTGATGGCATGGATACACCCGTGGGACCTACCTCCACAGTCATTGGTACAGCCCTACTCCAGGCAATCTGTGTCGAAGCCACGGCGCAACTCCTGGCTCAAGGAATCACTCCAGAGGTTTTTGCAAGTTCCAATTCAGATCAGGGAGCAACCCATAACGAAGTTTTGCTCGAAGCCTATAAGCCCTTGGTCAAGATGCTCTAGTCGATACCAGAACTCAATCCACTTTTTCCGGAGGGCATAAATAACTTGAATCGAGGCAAATACCCCGGTCGAAAGTAAATGGGCTCCCGATAAATCGGTGACTCTACTGTAGGCTCTTTTCCTGAATCGGTGTACCGAATCAACATCCCTGGAAATGCCGAATTGACCATCACCTGCTCGTCTATTACCTGTACTCCTGGACGTGGCAATCGGTAATCAACACCCCCAAAAATAGTTTCCAATCGTGGAAGTTCTCGTTTTCCCACCAAATTGACAAATTGATTCCATTCCCTAGCTCGCTTGGATTTCATGGCGGACTCCGTGCCTTCCAGAGACCAATCTGGGTCTCCATGCCAAGCCCGTTCCACGAAGCCTAGCATTTTTGGAAAGAGGTAATATTCGAGCATCTCGCCTCCTTTAATCGTTTCTGTCCATACTTGCCCAGATACACCAATGATATTCTGTCGACCTTGGTCAGTTAGTTTTGTGAATTTTTGTGCTTGCTCAGACCAGTTCCAGGGTGTACCATCGATGGTTTGATCGTGAGACAGGTACAATTTACCAGGCACGGCTTTCCAGGATTGATACAAATCAACTACCCCACTCCAACTATGGCCTCGCTCATCGGGATCCCAGGAGTAAGCCAGATCAAAGTAGAAATTGGCGCTAGAACAAATAATAACCGGGTAGCCTACATTCGCAAGTTTGTAGGCCATGTCCTCTCCTCCCCAGCCGGCTACCGCATTCCAGGCATATAGTTTCCAATCCAGGTTGGCAAATTTTGGGTTGGGACTGACGGCAGTCGTACCATGAGTCTGCCCAATTTCTTCCCATCCCCCCATCTTCCAGCCGTACTTTTGAAGGATGGTCGCAGTTCGCTCGCGGAAATAATCGATCAGATCTTCAGTTTTAAGTTGTGGGTTTTTAGCCAAAAAATCTGCGCATATCGGAGACGCAGTCCACACGCCCTTGGGCACCTCATCCCCTCCACTGTGCCAATTTTTAGCCTCTACACCTGCGGCAGTATACATTTTTCCGATTTCAACCACCAGTTTTTCGTAGAAGGCATAGGTGGATTATTGGCAAACGCAAACGGTATTACCCCTGAAATTTTGAGCCGAGAGGTACTTGGACTCATCGGCTGGATCTACCAGTCGGTAGGCGAGCGCCTCTTTCTCCTTTCCTGCTTGCATATAGGTACGGTATCGCTTTTCCATGGCCAAGATTGCCGCTCTGGAGTGTGCGGGCACACCGAGTTCAGGAATGACTTCGATGTTTCTATCCTTTGCGTAAGTCAAGATTTCCTGAAAATCCGCAGCTGTATAGAAGCCTGTGCCCGTGTAACTTTGATTAGGATCTGCTCCAGAAGCATAGTAAGGCCATAGAAATTCGGATTCATCGACGGAAAAGCCTCTTCGTGCTCCAAATTCGGTCAATTCCGGCAGCCCAGGAATTTCGATTCGCCATCCCTCGTCATTGGCCAAGTTGAAGTGAAATACATTCAACTTGTAAAAAGACATGAGGTCCAAGAGTTTGAACACTTGTTGCTTGGATTGAAAGTTGCGAGCGACATCCAAAAACAGGCCTCGGTAGCCAAACGCAGGCGCATCTTCAATCGCTACTTGAGGAAATACAAGTTCCTGTACCCCATCCTTCCAAAATGCTGGAGGCAATAGCGCCAAAAAGGAATTGACCCCATATAAGGCTCCAGTAGTAGTTGAGGCCTGAATCAATACCTGATCACTTGTGGTTTTTAGGGTATAGCCTTCTTTTGGCAGGGAGGCTACCTGCTCCAATCGAATCTTCAAAGTAGACGCTTTGCCACTAGTTTTGGCTGAAAATCCATTACTCAGCGTAGTTTCCAGGTATTCTTTGGCCTTTACAAAGGTTGATGCCCCTTCCACCTGGATCGTTCCAGGACTTAACGATACCGTAGGACCGGTATACTTCCAACTTTTGGGAGAAGGTAGGTAGGGAGGAATGCTTTGATCGGGTAAGGAAAAAAGTTCGCGATTCTCAGCATAGCGCTGGGCTGAAGAGGTCACAGGAAAGGAAGTGCCTGCAGCGAGTTCCACCAAATTGGCCTCCGTAATGACTTCTTTTTGGTACTGGGAAATTTCTTCCCTTTTTCCATCCGCATGCAAAAAAATCAAGCCTTCGGGAGGATAGGCATTCTTTAAAAAAGTACCAGAACTTCGGTAGGATAAAGAAAAGGACTCGTTGGGCTTCAAGGAGGGGGTCTCCCCTTCCCATACAAAGAAATCTCCTTGCAGGTGCTTCAAACTAAGTTTCGGGTCCAAAGACTGGCTCCAAATGGAAATAAAGATGGTATTGAAATATAACTTCCAGCCTGCATCCAGCGTTCCGGTACCACGATTGGTCAGCGTGAGTGTTGCCGTATGCTGCTGAGGAGCAGTGATTTTGTTCTCCTCCAAAGACCAAGAAGCATGCACTTGAGCCCATCCTTTGGGAAGTAGGAAACCGAAAAAAAGAATACAAAAAAAGACGCGTCGGAAGAAAAAGGGATTCATGTTCAAACTTCTAATTGTAGTGACTGAATAAATTTAAGTGGAGTTATTTTTATAAGCATCTAATTTTAAATAAATTAATCAGCAAAAGATCAACCACCTTGTACAACCCAAACATAACCCATGCGAATAGATCAACAGGCCAACACCTTGAACGGACGTTACTTGGCATTAGATGTGCTAAGGGGCATGACCTTGGCCTTTATGGTCATTGTAAATACCCCCGGAGATTGGAGCACACTCTATGCCCCACTAGCTCATGCCGAATGGCATGGATTTACCCCTACTGACTTGGTATTCCCCACCTTCCTTTTTGTGGTAGGAAATGCGATGAGTTTTGCGCTCAAAAAGATGCAGGACATGCGACCTGTAGACTTTTACAAAAAAGTAGGAACACGCACAGCCCTCATTTTTGGGATTGGTTGGCTACTCAATGCTTTTCCATTCTTTGAACCCAATGAAGCCGGACAACTTGCTTTTATCGATGTGACGGAAGTCCGATTGCTTGGTGTATTGCAGCGCATCGCACTTTCTTATTTGGGGGCTGCACTGCTCTTATACTGGGGAGGAATTCGACTAGGCTGGATCTTTAGCATTGCCTCCTTGCTTCTGTATTGGCCAATTCTTTACTACTTCGGAACTGCCGGTGATCCCTATAGCTTGGAAGGGAATGCGGCTCTACACCTAGATCTCGCATTCATTGGCGAAAGGCGCATGTACATGGGGGAAGGCATTCCCTTCGATCCAGAAGGCATCTTAAGTACGCTTACTTCCATCGTCAATGTGATTGGAGGATACCTAACTGGCCGTTTTATCCAAAAAAATGGGAATAGCGTACCCGCCGTACGAATGCTTCTCGTGATAGGCATCCTCTTCATCGGTTTGAGTTATGCATGGGATTTGGTATTTCCAATCAATAAGAAAATTTGGACGAGCCCTTATGTGCTACTCACTGTAGGATGGGATCTTATTTTACTTTCCCTTCTCATTTTTGTGGTGGAGGTCAATCGGATTTCCTCCTGGACCTATTTCTTCCAGGCCTTTGGACGCAACCCGCTCATCCTGTACGTATGCTCGGGGGTAGTCATTTCACTCATTTCTTTTATTCCAATTGGAGACATTAATCTGAAAAAATTCATTTTCACGGAAGCCTTCAGCAGTTGGTTGGAACCTAAAAACGCCTCTTTCTTATTTGCTATTGCTTACATGCTTTTGATTTGGAGCATTGGCTTCCTGATGGATAAAAATAAAATCTATATCAAGGTATAAGTACTTTTTAAAATAAAAATGGCAGCAAGTGAACCTTGCTGCCATTTTTTGTTTTCTGTCAAAGAGTTTATTCAAAGATAGCCTTTGGTGATCCGCTGAATGTATTTTCCCACAATATCAAATTCCAAGTTAACCAGGTCCCCTACTTCCAATTGATGAAAGTTGGTGAATTCATAGGTATAGGGAATGATGGCCACCGAAAAAGAACCTGGAGCAGAATTAAAACAGGTTAAGCTGGTACCATTCAAGGTAATTGATCCTTTTTCTACGGTGACATTCCCCAAAGTAGCATCGAAATTTACGTCTACAAGCCAGGAACCACCCTGATCCTCGATTCGCTGAATCGTCCCGATTTGATCTACATGTCCTTGGACAATGTGTCCATCAAATCGTCCGTTTGCAGACATGCAGCGCTCCAAGTTTACTTTTTTACCCAATTTCCAAGTGGATAAATTAGTCTTTTGCAAGGTTTCGGCAATTGCTGTAACCCGGTACCCTTCAGAAGTAACTTCTACTACTGTAAGGCATACACCATCGTGTGCCAAGGATTGATCTACTTTCAATTCTGCAGTCAATGGACTTGAAAAATAATAGTGTGTGTTGGTCCCTTCGATGGTGATGTTGCTAAGGGTTCCTATGGCTTCTATAATTCCGGTAAACATCTATGGGCAATTAAGTACTTAGACAATCCTTCCAAAAAATTGCCTTTCCGGATTCAAAGTACGGCAATTAATCAATTATCTTCGAGAACTCAAGCTCAAAATTCATGCTCAAGTTAGAAGATACTTACCTACATAAAGGAAAACGAAAAGCATTGGTCGCCGAGCTTCGCAAAAAAGGAATCCAAAACGAATCAGTACTGGAAGCAATCAACACGCTGCCACGTCATTTTTTTTTCGATACGGCCTTGATTTCCCATGCTTACGAGGACAAGGCCTTTCCAATTGGTGAAGGGCAAACTATCTCCCAGCCCTACACGGTTGCCTTTCAATCCTCCTTATTAGAAGTCATTCCTGGAAACAAAATACTTGAGATTGGAACCGGATCGGGATATCAAGCCAGCATCTTGCACCTCCTGGGGGCAGAAGTCATCAGTATTGAGTACCAAAAAAAGCTTTTTGACCATACTAGCCGTTTTTTGCAGCGCTTGGGAATCCAACTACAACTATTCTATGGAGATGGTACAGAAGGTGTACCTGAGCATGCCCCCTACGATAAAATCATCGTAACCGCTGGTGCTCCTGTAGTCCCTGAAGCCCTTATCCAACAACTAAAAATCGGAGGCATTCTAGTTATCCCCTTAGGAGACCGAAGCAAACAAGCCATGGTGAAAATCACCAAAAAGTCGGCAACAGAAATTCAGCGTGAAGAATTTGAAGGATTTGCCTTTGTTCCTCTACTTGGAAGAGAGGGCTGGAAACGCTGAAATTTATTTGATTTAAACCAAGTAAGCCAGAGGTGATTTCCAAATTAAATTTGGTAATTGTTACAAAATATGATTTTTACAGAATTTTAGTGCTATTTTTGAATAAATTCAATCGATATGCCTAATCAAAAGTTTGCAAAGGACTCCGTGACTATCATGACGGAGATGGTACTCCCCAACGATACAAATACTCTCAACAACCTCATGGGTGGACGATTGATGCATTGGATGGATATAGTTGCTGCCATTGCCGCGCAGAAGCATTGCAACCGAATCGTTGTTACCGCATCAGCAGACAACATTTCCTTTAAGGAGCCAATCAATCTAGGCAATGTAGTCACTCTTCGATCTCAAGTTACGAGAGCATTCAACTCTTCCATGGAGGTGTACATTGAAGTGACTGCCGAAGACATTCCTGCCTGCAAGAAAATTAGGACGCACCGTGCATTTTTTACTTTTGTGGCAGTAGATCAAAATGGCAAACCGATTGAAATTCCTCAAGTAGTACCTGAATCCCCAGAGGAAATTGAATTATTCGAAGGAGCTTTGAGAAGAAGGCAATTACGACTGGTACTTGCCCAGCGTATGAAACCTGAAGATGCAGTAGAATTACGCTCTATCTTCAACTTAGAAAATAAATAACCAGAAACTTTAATTTAATATTCTCTTTCTCTGAACGAGTGGATCACCGCTTCTGCTGCAACCCTACCTGAAGTCATCGCAGCATTGATTGATCCGTGCAAGAGGTAATCTCCTGCTAAAAACACTTGATCCAATACCTTGCATTCGGTAAAAGGAATACTAAACTTTAAATCGCCCACCTGAGGTAAGGCATGTGAGATAAAGTAGGTTTTTAAGTGCTTAAAGTGCTCTGCCTTCATTCCAGAAAGTTCTTCCAACTCCGACTGAATAACTTTAATTAATTCCTTTTCGGCAAGAGTGCTCTCCAAAACAGTTACAGAAAGCAGTGACTTCCCAATAGGCGCATATTCTTTGGAGACATCTTCCATAAACACGAAATTGTTAATCACTCTGTTCCCGGTGAGTAAGCCAATCATTGGTCTCCCTAAAAAGGATTTGGGAGCAGCAAAATAAAAATTGATCACCTTACGTGCAGGCGCAAACTGCCCCTCCAACTGTTTCATCACTAAATCTGGTTGGACAGCCACGATGATACGATCTGCCTTAATTTTTGTCCCATCCGAAAGCAAAATATTTTCCCCTTCCACACTTGCAACAGGTGTATTCAGTTTAATTTCTGTTGTTTGTAATTGGCTTTTGATCATTTCTGGAATCTGGCCCATTCCTTTCGCTGGAACTGCCGCATAACCTTGAGAAAACATCTTGAATACAAACTCAAACATTCGAGAACTCGTTTCCAAGTCCATTTCTAGGAAAATCCCTCGAAAGAAGGGCCTGAAAAAATTGGCAATGATGGCGTCAGAAAATCCATAATTTTTCAAGTATTCATGGGTTGGCAAAGATGGTTCTGAGAAAATGGTTTCCAGGCTTTTCTTTTTTAATTCTTGGGTTAGGGTAAATACCCTTACCTTATCTAAAAAGGTTCCTACTTTAGATACAGCCATTCCTACCAATTTCAATGGATTCCGAAGTGGATCTGTGAGAATATAGGAGTCCTTGCCTTCAAAAATAATTGCCCCAGGATCAAAATTCTTGAGTTGCAAGGCTTGAAAATCAAGGTATCGCTTCGCTTCAGGATAGGCAGTATTTAACACCTGAAATCCATGATCAAATCGGTATCCTGCTTCAACATCTGTTTTCATCCTGCCTCCTATCCGATCTGAGGCTTCCAAAATCACCGCTGACAAGCCCGCCTTTTCTAATTCTAATGCGGCAATTAGGCCAGAGAGTCCTGCTCCCACAATGTAAATTTTCTTTTCGCTCATTTAGAATTTACTTAATTGGAGAGACCAAAATAAACTTGGCTTTCTCTATTTTTAGTTGGATCAATTTATAAACAGGTTCCAGGTAAAAGAGTTTTGAAAATTGCAGACCAAAAAGATTTGATAAATGGGATGAATTTACTGCGGTAATGTTGTAAACTCGAATAAAAAAAAAGGTCTCTGCCATGAAGAATTTCTTGCTTTCTATTTTTATCCTTGCGATTGCCACACTGACATCCCATGCACAAAATTATTTTCCAGAAGTTGGGAACTGGCAATCCAAAACACCCAAAGATTTGGGATTGGATTCGCTTAAACTCCAAGAAGCTATCCGATTTGCAGAGACACATGAAAGTTCAGAAAACCGCAACTTAAAAATTGCTCATTACGAAAGTAGCTTTGGTCGGGAGCCTTTTGGTTTTCCTGTTGGCCCTATGAAGGAGCGTGGTCCGGCAACCGGATTGATTATATACAAAGGGTATGTAGTTGGACAATGGGGAGACCCAGCACGCGTAG
>JALRIY010000093.1:3862-8770 GCA_023255285.1 Algoriphagus sp. | reverse complement strand
TGGAAGCAACAAAAAAAGGAGCATTCGATTTCATCCCCAAACCACCCGATCTGAATCGATTGTTGTTAACCGTACGTAATGCTTTAGACAAGAAGCATTTGGTTACTGAATCTAAAGTTTTAAAAAAGAAATTATCTAAAAAATTAACAATGGTTGGAGAATCCCCTGCCCTCCAAGCCGTTAAGGCAACCATAGAAAAAGTAGCACCAACAGAGGCAAGGGTATTAATTACAGGTCAAAATGGTACAGGAAAGGAATTGGTTGCACACTGGATTCATGAAAAAAGCAAGCGTCAGGAAAAGCCGTATGTAGCAGTAAACTGTGCTGCTATCCCATCTGAATTAATTGAATCGGAACTATTTGGACACGAAAAAGGATCATTCACTTCTGCACATAAGCAGCGCTTAGGTAAGTTTGAACAAGCCGATGGGGGAACTCTCTTTTTAGATGAAATTGGAGACATGTCCCTAGCTGCTCAATCCAAAGTTTTACGAGCGCTTCAAGAAAATCTAATTACCCGAGTGGGTAGTGATAAAGATATCAAAGTGGATGTACGTGTAATTGCGGCAACCAATAAGGATTTAAAGAAGGAAATTGAGGAAGGTAAATTTCGTGAAGATTTGTACCACCGACTGAGCGTGATTTTAATCCAAGTTCCACCTCTAAAAGACCGTAAGGATGACATCCCTCTCCTTCTCAACAAGTTTTTAGAAGATATTGCACAAGAAAATGGAACCCTTCCTAAAAAAATCACTCAGGAAGCAATTACCTATTTGAAAGAACTACCATGGACAGGTAATATCCGTGAACTACGAAATGTAGTCGAAAGACTAGTGATCCTAGGAGAGCCTACTATAGGCGTAGAAGATGTTAAAAAATACGCAGACTATTAAGTCCAAATTTTGGCTCATCCCAACCCTTTTTTGGGGGAGATTTCTTTGGCGTAAGCAGGACAAGGTCTACTGGATGCACAAGAAGCCATAGCCAAAAGTGAAATAACAAGCGCAACAAAGGCAAAACGTTTCATAGAAGTATCTTTAGATACTTAAAGATGTTTATTAATTTTTTCTAAAGCAATTACTGAACCAAAAGGTTGCAACCTCGAAGTTCAGAATGATCAAATCTTCCCAGAACTTCTAAATATCCATTTTCATCCCATTTACCGATATCTTGGGTTTCAATAAATGCACAAGAATGAAAATTTGCTAAGTCAATTAAATTAATTCCTCCTTGGCTCCTACTAGCAAGACTCCAAGGATCATTGAGATCCCGAAGTACCACCCGCATGCAGGAGGGTACTTTATATTTTCCATTCCCTTTGGAATAGATTTGAGATAGTAATTCAGTCATTCCGTATTCCGAATGAATTTCATTCACCTGAAAGTAAGCTTTAAGTTGCTGGTGCACCTCTTCACGAATCATCTCCCTTCTCCTTCCTTTCATTCCACCCGTTTCCATCACGATTAAGTTGGAAAAACTCTGAAATGGCATTTTTGATTCAGTCAAATCCAACAAGGCAAAAGTGACCCCTAATAGTAATACCTTTCGGTTCCCAGAAGAGAGCTCCTTCAATTTTCCCACTAGTTCTTTTTGGTTGTACAAATAAAACCCAGAGGACTCCGAGTTACTTTGAGAGATAAAATGTGCTGCCATGGCAACTAAACTACTGCCAGGACGCTCCAAATAAGCAGGGAGCAGCCCAAGTACATGAAAGTCCTTTAAGGGACCATAAGTCTGTTCAAATAGCTTTTGGGCATGATTCAAATAAAATTCTTCAGACCAAAGAAAATGTTTGCTCGTACTTGAACCCGTGGTACCACTACTGCTAAAAACCTGATTAGAAGAAGCGCTATTTCCGCAATAAACGCTTGAATCTTTAAAAAATTGAATGGGTAAAAAAGGAATATCTTCTACTTTTTGAATGTGGGTAGGTGAAATTTTTCTAACCTTCAGATAGGCCGAATAGATGGGATTGTAAAGTGCTTGAAATTGGAACAAATCAAGTGCAAAATCATCAAATTGATCCAAAGTCAAGGTTTCCAACCTTTTTGAAAAACTTTTAAATTCTTGCATCGTTTTTATATCTTGGCTCTTCTTTAACAGATCAATTTTGTTTTGGAATGTAAATGTACCTTCATCTCATGCGTTTGAAAAACTATTCTCACTTATTGTTTGGTTTTGCTTTGTTAGGGTACTCCTGCATTAGCCCTCCCGAAAATTTTCCAAGCACTCCAGAAATAGAATTTTCTAGTTTGGAGTACGTTGGAACATCCGGTCAGGACTCCCTACTACTTACCCTAAATTTTAAAGATGCCGAAGGAGATTTAGGATTAGCAGCCACCGATATCAATCCTCCATTCAATCCACTCAACTACAAGCGGGATGCAGCAAATAATCTTATCACCTATGGAAGGAGACCAAGTAATGCTCCAAATTACAATCCAATAGACTGGGTAATTGATCCCATTGTTAATAATACCATTGTAAAAGACACCGTCTGGGTAGAAAAAAACGAAAACCAATACAATATTTTCATTCGCTTTTTCATCAAGAGAAATGGGCAGTTCAGTGAATTTAGATGGCAAGACCCACCCTTTTTTACCACATTTAACGGCAGATTTCCTCGAATATTAACGACAGAAATAGGACAAGCCGTTGAAGGAAAAATCACCTATCGAATGCTCTCCTCTGGTTGGGAATCTATCTTTAGAACAGACACTTTGCGCATCGATGTACAAATACAGGATCGAGCTCTCAATCGATCCAACGAGGTCTCAAGCCCTTCAGTAACATTACGACAAATCACTAGAAAATAGAATTAATCATTCTATTTATCCGCAATCCTACCAGTAGCTAAATAATTGTTTTGAATACCTGCAGATAATCGTAGACAGACCGCAGTCTGCAGGCAGACCACAGCTCATTAAAATGAGCTTCAAACCTTATTTTTCTTTGGTTACTGCTAACAAAGCAGATAATTAAAAAAAGTAATAAATCGCGCTAGAACCTGAACTTCTTAATTTAGGCTGATTGAGGAGAAAAAACCTACTGATTTTTTGTTCCTCCGAGGGTTTATCAGCGTTATTTTCCTTTTTGATCCGCATTTAAAAAATAAATTTTAGTAGCAGATTAATTTGACAGCCCGCTGAAATTAATTCCTAATCAGAGTAAGCTATTTTTACAGCGAAGGGTACTTTTTGGGGTTTGACTCATGCATAATCAAATAGACCTTTTCGACTATATCTTCCACACTTGGTTTTGAAAAATAATCACCATCTGTGGAATACGCTGGACGGTGCGCTTGAGCAGATAAGGTCTGAGGAGCTGCATCCAAAAACTGATAGGCACCTTGATAATCCAATACTTGTTGCATCATGTAGGCTGCGCCTCCTCCTGGAACATCTTCATCCGCAAAGAGTACTCGATTGGTTTTTTGGATCGATTGCCCAATGATTCCATTCGTATCGAAAGGAAGTAACGTCTGAACATCGATTACCTCTAAAAATATACCGATTTCTGCTAGTTCTGTGGCTGCTTCCAATACAATTCGGCACATGCTGCCATACGTAACCACAGTCAGGTCTGTTCCAGTACAGAGTATTTCTGGAATTCCCATAGGCACAGTGTAGCGACCAATATTTTGTGGCAATTGCTCCTTTAATCTGTATCCATTGAGGCATTCAATGACTAAGGCTGGCTCATCGGATTGTAATAAGGTAGCGTACATTCCCGCAGCTTGCGTCATATTTCGAGGTACACAGATAATCATCCCTCGAAGGCTAGACAGAATCATTCCCATAGGAGATCCAGAATGCCAAACGCCTTCCAGACGATGTCCCCTAGTACGGACAATTAAAGGTGCTTTTTGCCCTCCTTTGGTACGGTAGGTTAAGGTAGCAAGATCATCAGAGAGCAATTGAATCCCATACAATAGGTAATCTAAATACTGGATTTCTGCCATAGGTCGCAGTCCACGCAAGGCCGCACCAATTCCTTGACCTAGAATAGTACATTCTCTGATACTAGTATCCATCACACGCCATTCACCATATTTTGCCTGTAAACCAGCAAATGCTTGATTGACATCCCCAATTTTTCCAACATCTTCTCCTAGCGTAAAAAATTGTGGATTGTGCTCTAAAGTATAGTCAAAAAAAGCTTGGAGAATTTCTCGCCCATCCACTAACGGTGAATTATCGTTAATCTCTGCGGGGATTTGTTTGCACTGCTGTACAGCAAATTCGCTTTGACTGTACAAATGGCTATTGTAGCGGCTTTTATTTATTTCCTGGATTTGTTCATACCAGTCCTTTAACTCTTTTTTTATAGAATCTCCTTCTGCCCGAATTAAAAACAAACACTTTCGAATCGTACTTACTACATCTTTTCGAATAGGATTGATCGTTTTTTGTAGCTCATCTGCCAATTGAAGCAAGGAGATCTTACGAGTGGAGCTCTCAGCAGTCTTTCGAATAAGGGATAGAGCTTGTTCAAATTCCACTTTAATTTCCTCATTAAATTCAGTCCAAGCAGCATCCTTTTGCTTTTTAACTTGCACCTTCACTTCTACTTCAATTTCGTCTAAATGGTCAGCAGTTGCAATTCCAGAGGAAATTAGATGTTCCCGAAATTTCGCAATGCAATCCCAATCCCTTTCCCACTGCAATCTTTCCTTGGATTTGTATCGCTCGTGCGAACCAGAGGTGGAATGTCCTTGTGGTTGAGTCATTTCTTCGACATGGAGTAATACAGGTACATGCTCCTCACGCGCCAATCGACCAGCTGTTTCAAAAGCATGAACCAATGCATCATAGTCCCAGCCTTTGACACGAAGGATTTCAAACCCATTTACGGTATCCGTCCGTTGAAAACCGAGCAATGCCTCTGAAATACTACCTTTGGTAGTAT
>JALRIY010000093.1:0-3852 GCA_023255285.1 Algoriphagus sp. | reverse complement strand
CATATCCATCGTCCCAAACGGCTACCACCATGGGTACTTGAAGCACTCCTGCTGCATTGAGGGTTTCAAAGAACATTCCTTCAGAGGTGGAGGCATTTCCTATGGTACCCCAAGCAACCTCATTCCCATTAACTGAAAAGTCTGTTAATCCTTTAAGTCCCTTGTTGTTTCGATAAAGTTTGGAAGCAAAGGCCAAACCTAAAAGTTTCGGCATTTGGGCCGCTGTTGGTGAAATATCAGCAGCTGAATTGTATTGTGTAGTTAAGGACTTCCAAGTTCCATCCTCGTTAAGGGATCGAGTAGCAAAATGGCCGTTCATCAGACGTCCTGCACTAGCCGGTTCAGCTTGCACATTAGTATGTGCGTATAATTGTGCAAAATACTGCTGAACAGTTAGTTCACCCAAGGCCATCATGAATGTTTGGTCGCGGTAATAGCCCGCTCTGAAATCTCCCTTGCGAAAAGCGCGTGCCATAGCTACCTGGGCAAGTTCTTTGCCATCACCAAAAATCCCAAATTTCGCTTTACCCATGAAGACTTCCTTCCTACCCATCAAGGAAGCATGCCTGCTTGTCAGTGCCCACCTAAAATCGGCTAGCATCTCCTGTTTTTGAACGGTTATTGCCTGCCGCACCTTTTCTCTTGATTTTTCCGCCATAAGCCAAATACGCTACTCGTTACATTTTGGGTCTATTTTTACGAATCAAAAATAGACATTACCTGCGTAGTTACAAATTTTAACTAAAGTTATTACCCATTTAAAATTTGGTAAAAAGTAATTTTTTACATTAAAATTAATATAATATTTTGATTTTTTACTTAAAACAACTTTGTGTAAAATCGAATTCTCCAAAAATCAGATACTTTTTATTAATCAAAATTTTTTTACCCAAAAACTCGTTTTTGTTTGAATTAAGTAAACAAATGAGGGCGAATTTGGAAGAAACTTTTGATTTATTTCAAAAAACAAAATCAGCTTTAAATAGTAGTTCAAGAATTACTTCTCAAACCTATTTTGCATAGTATCTTTGCAGCTATACAATAAATCCAAATCGACTTTGCCATGATTATAGGTGTTCCTAAAGAAATCAAAAACAATGAAAATCGAGTAGCCCTCACTCCTGCAGGTGCAAAAGAATTAATAAAAAGAGGTCATCAAGTCTATGTACAACAGACTGCAGGAATTGGAAGTGGTTTTTCTGACGAGTCTTACTTAGATGCTGGTGCATCTCTATTGCCCAGCATTGAAGACATCTATCAAATTGCAGAAATGATCATGAAGGTAAAGGAACCTATTGAATCAGAGTATGTCTTAATAAAGCCGAATCAACTCCTCTTCACTTACTTTCACTTTGCCTCCTACGAACCACTTACAAAAGCCATGGTGGCAAGCAAAGCCATTTGTTTGGCGTATGAAACAGTAGAGAAGCAAGACAGAAGCCTCCCACTACTTGTTCCTATGTCCGAAGTAGCCGGTAGAATGGCCATCCAAAAAGGAGCCAACTACCTCGAAAAACCATTGGGGGGAAGAGGAATTCTCTTAGGTGGAGTTCCCGGAGTACTTCCTGCTAAAGTGCTTATTTTAGGTGGAGGGATTGTAGGAACTCAAGCTGCCTGGATGGCTGCTGGTCTAGGTGCCGATGTGATCATCATGGATGTATCCCTGCCAAGAATGCGTTACTTAGCTGATGTCATGCCTGCCAATGTAAAAACCATGATGTCTAATGAATTCAACATTCGAGAACAAATCAAACAAGCAGATCTAATTGTTGGAGCTGTGTTGATTCCAGGAGCTAAGGCACCTCACCTAATCACTAAGGACATGTTGAAAGACATGAAAAAAGGTACGGTGCTGGTAGATGTTGCAGTAGATCAAGGAGGTTGTATAGAAACCTGTAAACCGACGACACACGAAAACCCTACCTATGTGATCGATGACGTGGTTCATTATTGCGTTGCCAATATGCCTGGAGCGGTACCCTACACCTCCACACTAGCGCTAACCAATGCCACCCTTCCCTATGCCATTCAATTGGCAGATAAAGGTTGGAAGAAAGCTGCCCAAGAGAATTCGGATCTCGTACCTGGTCTCAATGTCATACAAGGCGAAATTGTGTACAAAGCTGTAGCAGAGGCATTCTCCATGCCTTACACTCCAGTTGAAAAGTACCTTTCCTAAGTAAAAAAGAGCTTGCATAAAAAAATCCCATCGATTGAATCGATGGGATTTTTTTGTCAAGTGCATTTACTCAGAACTTACAAAGTGACAAAGGGATTATGCTTTTCTAACGAACTCTGATTTAAGTGCCATGGATCCAAAGCCCTCAATTTTACAATCTATATTGTGGTCACCTTCTACCAGCCGAATATTTTTTACTTTTGTACCTGCCTTAATGGATTTGGAAGCTCCTTTTACAGGCAAGTCTTTCACCACTACTACTGAATCTCCGTATGCTAAAAGCGTACCATTGGCATCTTTGACTTGAAATCCCTCGACTTCTGTGTCAACTTCATCACTAGGATTCCATTCTAATCCGCAGTCAGGACATACCATCAACGCATCCATAGGATAGGTGTATTGGGAGCCACAGGAAGGACAAGGCGTTAAATTTTCCATGGGACGAATGTAATCAGTTTAATTACTTTTTCGAATAGCTATTCTAAACAACAGGTATGATTTAGAAAATTTGATGGTTTAAAAAAGCGATGGAACCCCTACTTAGGGTAGGTAAATTTGGCCCATTCCAACAATTCAGCACCCAATTCCAATTGAAAGCCGACTAAAATCCCATCAAAAAGTAGTAAAAAAGCTCCTTGCAGGAGAATTGATTTTCCAAATCCTATCAAGTTCTCCTTTTCCAAGCGAAGTCCCTTTTCCACTAAGAAAAACCCTAGAGCCATGTAGCATAGGTCTAAGGCCGTATTGAAAAGGAGTATTTTTTCAATTTGCTGCTGGGCGCCTATCACCTCCCAAAAAAGTAAAGGGAATGATATCTGCTTTGCCTGCCAAAATCCAAACCCAGCAATCCCAAGATTTACCACATTCCAAAAGGCATTCATTTGATGAAAGAACTTAGTTTGACCTCCGGACTTGAAGCTACCAATTGTCCCTACCAACAAATTAAGTAGTGCCCAAGAGCCCAAAATAATCATCCCTTGTTGATTGTACTCCAACCGAGTGGAATTGAAAAGTTCTAAATCAACTGCATCCTGAGCCAATACTGGCAAAGAAAATAGCCCTAAAGAAAGGAAAAGTAAGGAGTAGCAGTTCGTCAACATGGTAGGTAAACCTACAAAGAATCTAACTGATTTTCTCCTACAGGACAGTATACAGGGTATTCCAAAGCATACGAAAGCCAAAGAAACAAATCATTAGACCTGCAAATACCTGTAACGATTTACGAAGTCTTAGGGACATTAAATGAGCCAACTTATCGGCAAGAAAAGCCTTCGCCAAATCAATACCAAGTACAGTGAAAAGTAAGGCTGTATAAAAAAATGTACGATCTAGGGTCCGCCAGCCGGATTTGATAGAAACCATACTTGCAATAGATAGCCAAAATAACATCACGAAGGGATTGATGCCATTGATACCAAAGCCTTGTAGAAAAGCCTTGCCTTTACCCGGCAATGAAGAAGTGGAAGCGCTTGAAGCTACTGTAATTTTCTTTTTAAGAAAACTGACCCCAAAACCTATCAATAAAAATCCACCGACAAACCCGAGGTACTCGTCCACATTTGGAAAAAAAGTCAGGGCTTGGATTCCAAAGTAAGTTGCTAACACATAGACCAAATCACTAAAAAAAACACCAAAAGCAAGAACAGCTGACTGCATAAACCCATGATCTAGAC
>JALRIY010000092.1 GCA_023255285.1 Algoriphagus sp. | reverse complement strand
AGATTTAGGAGTGAAGGTGGTCGCACTAGTTTCCAATAGGCAGTCTTATTTAGCTGAACAGGCGCATTATGTATTAAATGCGACAATAAAGGAAGAAGCTTGTCCACACAACTTGACCCCGACGACTAGTACCACTGCGCATTTGGCACTTGGGGATGCATTAGCGATTTGCCTCCTAGAAGCTCGTGGATTTTCTTCTGCAGACTTTGCTCGTTTTCATCCTGGAGGAACTTTAGGAAAACAACTCTACCTGAGAGTAGGAGACCTACTTTCTGCTTCTGAGGTTCCACTTGTTCAAGAGCAGGCTAGCGTAGCAGAAGTCATTGTAGAAATTACAAGTAAACGGTTGGGGGCGACAGCAGTAGTCAATGCTAAGGGAGATCTGAAGGGAATAATTACGGACGGTGATTTACGTCGTATGCTTCAGCGAACACTTGATATTCAAGATTTTAGGGCAGATTCAATCATGTCTATACATCCAAAATCTATTGGTATTGAGGAGTATGCAACAGCTGCTTTTGCTTTGATGAAGGCCCATAATATTACACAATTGGTGGTGCTCGATGGTAAAAAAATCGCTGGTTTTGTGCATATTCATGATCTGATGAAAGAGGGAATTGTTTAAGCTACTATGAAGGACCAACCCTATATTGTAATTATGGCAGGAGGAATTGGCTCCCGCTTTTGGCCCTACAGTAAAAATAGCAGGCCCAAGCAATTTTTGGATGTATTGGGTACGGGAAGAACGCTCCTACAAATGACTTTTGACCGGTTCCTTGAATTGGCTAAGCCGGAACAATTTTTTGTAGTCACCAATCAATCTCATGTTCATTTGGTCCGAGAACAATTGCCCGAGCTGCAAGAAAATCAGATTTTAGCAGAGCCCCTTCGAAAAAATACTGCTGCTTGCTTGGCCTATGCTTCCTATAAAATCGCTTGTATTGATTCAAATGCCACGATGATTGTGGCGCCAGCAGATCACCTAATTTTGCAAGAAGGAAGGTTCCTCCAAACTTTAGTTGCAGCGATATCAGCTGCTCAAGAACCAAATAGATTGCTTACTATTGGAATTAAACCGAATAGGCCTGAAACAGGCTACGGTTACATTCAATACTTACCTGGTTCGGTCGATACCCAGGTTTTGAAGGTAAAGACTTTCACGGAAAAGCCTAATGCCAAGCTTGCTTCTGCTTTTTTGGAAAGTGGAGATTTTGTTTGGAATTCAGGCCTATTTGTCTGGAAGGTGGGTAGTTTGATCGAAGCATTTAAAAAACACATGCCTGATTTAGCAGATGCCTTTGAAGATGGAAAAGGTAAGTTGTGCAGTGATTTGGAATCTGATTTTATTTTGACTGTGTACGCTACTTTAAAAAATGTTTCCATTGACTACGGAATTATGGAAAAATCAGATCAAGTGTACATGGTTTTGGGGGATTTTGGATGGTCGGATATAGGATCCTGGCAAAGTCTTCACGAACTTCGAGAGAAGGATGAAGATAATAATGTTGTAGAAGCCAATGCGCTACTTTTCGATACTAAAAACTGTTTAATCAAAACAGATAGCGAAAAGCTTGTAGTCGTACAAGGGATGGATGATTTTTTGATTAATGAAACTGGAAATGTTTTATTAATCTGTAAACTAGGAGAAGAAAATCGATTTCGAGATTTTGTTGCTCAGGCAAAGAAAAAGGGAGAGGATTTCGTTTGAAATGCTATTTTTTATTTTTTGCGTTGCCGTAGGGCCTCGTAAATTGCTACTCCAGCTGACACAGATACATTTAAACTTTCGATATCTCCTGCTAAGGGAATTTTGACTTTATCATCCACCATACCCATGATTTCTTGAGAGATCCCATCTTCTTCGGACCCCATGATCAGTGCTACAGGAGATACAAAATCTCCATCGTACATGAGTTTTTCTGTTTTCTCAGTGATTGCAATCAGGGACAACCCCATTTTTTGTAAATCTCGGCAAGTATAAAATAAGTTTTTTACACGCGCTACAGGAATAAAATTCAAAGCCCCCGCTGAGGTCTTTACTGCATCAGAATTAATTTGTGCACTTCCTTTTTCAGGAATTACGATGGCGTCTACTCCTGCACATTCTGCAGTGCGGGCAATGGCTCCAAAATTGCGAACATCGGTCAAGTGGTCCAAAACCAAAATCAGAGGTGCCTTGCCTACTGCGTAGCATTGATCAATCACGTTGTCCAAAGAGGCATACGCGATTGTAGACATTTGCGCAATTACACCTTGGTGATTCTTGCGTGTAATTCGGTTCAACTTTGCATCGGGCACACGAACAACAGGAATATGTTCTGCTTTGCAAAGTTGAAGTAGTTCTTTGATTAGCTCGTTATTGAGCTCTTTTTGAACAAGTATTTTGTCTATTTCCTTGCCTGCATGGATGGATTCCATCACTGCTCTAGTTCCAAAAATAAAATCTTTGTCGAAGGCTCCTTTATCGATTAGAAAGCCATCCTTCCGCTTCTCCATTGTGAAATATTTTTAAACCAAATCGGCTGGTAGGCTCTTGATCGGTTTAGAGTATAGAAATGTGGGCTAAGAATTGTTTTAACCCGCGTAAAGGTAAACCTAATTTTGGAAGTGTTATCTATCCCTGCATAAGACCAAACTTCTCGATCCTCATAAAAATTCACTTCCTGTGGTGGACCCATCACGATATAAATCATGCCTCGATCTGTTTTCCATCCTTCTTTAAAGTCAGTAAAAAGGATATTGGCAAATTCGACCATCTTAAAGTAATTTCGAATTAAGTCCTTAGCTACCTCTTCATTTCGTGTCAAATTGTACCAATAGGCATCTAGAGCCTTCTTTTTGTCCTGAGCTAAAAGTAAAGTCTCGTGTTCTTTCTTGGTGGAAATGTACGTGACCATATCCACCATCTCTTCCCAGTCTTTTACCTTTGGGAAGGCATCATGCACAGTCCGGAGAAGTAGGCCTGTTTGTGCATTGCTATCGTTTTGAAAAAAATAGTATCCTTCATCGGTTAAGGTTTTTGGTATATTTTCCAAAAAATCTCCTCTGTTTTCTACGGCTACTTCTTTTTGTACTTCTGCCAAACGGTTCTCCATGGGGGGGAATGGGATTGGAAATGGACTGGGATAAAAGAAAGAGTAGAGGGAGGGTCCCTTGCCGCTCTTAAAAAGCAAAGATTGACCTTCTGTTAGGTAATTTTGATCAAAGGGAATTTCATTCGCGTAATAATACCCAAAACTGGGTTGATCAAAAACAAAAGGACTTTTTAAGTCCACATGGCTGGTGTAGGCATCTTGCTGTCGGGTGTCTAGCGCTTCAAAAAAGGCAATAACCGTTTCTTGGTCTTCACCTATTTCGATTGTTTTTTCAAAAAGCCAATGTCTTTCCGTTGAAAAAATTAAATCAGAGGGATTAAACTTAATTTTTTTGGCTGTTTCAATTTCTTGATCGTAGGAGTTTAAAATTAGGTAGCTGAATTGATAGGTGTCCAAACTAGCATCCTCTTCAATTCTTTCGACTACAAATTGGAGTTTGTAGCTACTATCGGAAAGCTTTATCGGGATAATTTTTAATCCGAGCCGTGCATACAAAGAATAACGAAGCGATTGATCTGTGGTACTTAAGGTAGTTTGAGCACCAGAAGTGAAGGAAAGTGTAATTAAAAAGCAGATTAGAAAAAGCCGATTAAAGTACTTTTGATTCATTGGGTTTAGTTCACAGGATTTAAAAATAAGCCTTACTTTTGCCAAAATACTAAAATTTCTAATGGCTACCTATACAACGGAAATTGCATCTGATAAGTTGATTAGTGATAATCCTATTCACCAAAGATTATTAAAAGCCTACCTTGCTGCCAAGCCCTGGATCACTGGGGATTTGCTAGAGATTGGCTGTGGGGAAGGGAGAGGTGTTGCCGAATTAATTCCACTTGCAGCTTCCTATTTAGGTTTGGATAAGATCCATGAAGTGATCGAAACCCTTCAAAAAAAATACCCTGGTATTTCCTTTGAGCAGGCTGTTATTCCTCCATTTACCAGTGTAGGCGATGAGACTTTTGATACCATTGTGAGTTTTCAGGTGATTGAACATATACAGCAGGATCGACTTTTTCTTCAAGAGATCTACCGAATGTTAAAGCCGGGTGGGAAAGCCATTATTTCTACACCGAACTATACCCACACGCTATCTCGAAATCCTTGGCATGAGCGGGAATATGTGCCGCAGCAACTAATCGATTTGGCTAACTCCATTTTTGATCGTGTCGAAGCCAAGGGAATAGGAGGGAATGAAAAAGTATGGGCCTATCATGAAGCAAATCGCAAATCTGTTCAAAAAATCATGCGGTTTGATGTGCTAGATTTGCAGCATAAACTTCCCAATTCTGTATTAAGATGGCCGTATGAATTTTTGAATCGGATCAATCGGGATCGACTGCATCGTTCACAAGGTGCTTCGGTTGGAGCGATTTCCCACGAGGATTACCTTCTTGTAGACGACCCTAAGGATGGACTAGACTTATTTTATATCCTTTGGAAGAAGTAAAAAATGTCAACAGACGTTTGTCCACAGTCCGCTATTCACTTAAACTTCAAGGCTTATTCCTACCGTAATTGGTAAATTTCTGGCTTACAAAAACAAGATTAAATCTATCAAAAAATGCTAGCAGAAATAATTCTGCTAGCATTTTTTGATAGATTTCACTTAATGAATAGGAACCAAAATAAAAAAAGTTGAATTCATATTTACAGGGTAGGGGACTGTTAGCCGTGAACCCTTTTTTCAATTACCTTCTTTGAATGGAGCTTGGCTCCTCGCTTTCATTTCCAATCCATTTTTCTAGTCTTTCTTTGAGTGCTTGCCCTTTTTCTTGATAGCCTCTCTCTTCCAAAAGTGGAATAAAATATTTAATCATTTCGATAGCCACAAGCATATCTCGATCGTAGCCACGGTTAGTTTTTGTATTGAATTCAATTCTATCCAGAGAACGCTTAGAAATTTTCTCAATTATTTCTAACGCTTTTTCATCTTCGCCTACCTCGAAAAATAAGGGTACAGACTGACCACTACTCAGATCATAAGGCACGGCTTTGTCGGGAATAGTCTCTAATCCAAAATTGAGTAGCTTGGCGGCATCTTCCATTCTATTCTCATCTAGTAAGGCCAAAGCAATGGAATTTAATGCACTTCGATGGTTTGAAGTAAATCTCCGGTATTCCTCATCCAAGTAGACTTTGGGATCATTCATACCTCGGAAGGCAAAATTTTCCATGTAATTTTTGAGGGCTAAATCCGTGTTTACTAATTCCTCACGTTGGGAATTGGGTTTTTGAATTGGTAACAAGCGATAGGTCAACCCTTCCATGACCACATGTTCGCTGATATTGAGTCCAATAGTCGATAGAGATGTATTATTAAAATAAATCGGTCTTTCCCAATTGTTATTTACGATCAAATCCAACAGCATCAATGTTCCCTTGGTAACATAATTACCGCCTACTTGAAGATTTAATTGAGAAACAAATAAGTCTTTAAATTGAGGTGGAACGATTTCATCATTAGCACGAAAGCTACTATCTACTTCTAAAATCAAATTTCGGGAGGGTACCATATTCACCACACTTCTACCAGAGGTTTTCATCTGAAGTAATTCCGATCCGCTATTAATTAATTTGAGATATTCTTTGGCTGAAATTGCATTTAAACCTTCACGTTCCATGACATATAGGACATCATTGGTTCCTTTTTGGTAACGATCTGGGGATAAGGAAAAGGGTAGTGGTTTTGAGTCATTAGTTTGTCTTGTCATTTGTTCTACATACCAATCGGTATCAAAATAACTCAAGACAATCACTCGAACATCTGTTCTGAAGTTTTCTACTTCTTGTACATACCAGAGTGGGAAAGTGTCATTATCCCCCCCTGTAAAAAGAATGGCATTTGGCGCACAAGAGGCCAGGAAATTACGGGCTGCATCTACAGAAAAATACCTCCCTTTTCGATTGTGGTCGTCCCAGTTTTCAGCGGCCATTAACCCAGCAATTGGTAAGGTCAATAAGGTGGCAGCCAATCCTGCTGTGCCCAAATTTTTGGTGAATTTGTTGAGACTATGCGCTAATGCTAGAACTCCTAATCCAATCCAAATCGCAAAGGCATAGAAACTACCTACGTAGATATAATCCCGCTCTCGCGGTTCGATGGGAGGGGAGTTGAGGTAGAGCACCAACACTACGCCCATCATCAAAAAGAGCATAAGATTGACGTAAAAGTACTTTTGGTCTTTCTTTGCTTGGAAGAAAAAGCCGATCAAACCTAGGATTAGCGGGAGCATAAGGTAATTATTATGCCCTTTATTTTCTTTGATGTAATCAGGATAAACATCTGAAAAGGCATCGCCAATCCCTAGCCAATTTGCATCAGAAAAGTCACTTTCTCTTCCGGAAAAGTTCCACAAGAAGTAACGCCAGTACATGTGGCCAAGCTGATGGCTAAACATAAAATACAAGTTGTCCCCAAAAGTGGGTTCTTGCCCTTCCTTTAATCCTAATTTGGAACGATAAATTCGTTTGTGACTTTCTTGAGTCGAATAAATTCGAGGTAAAATGGTCGTTTTTTCGCGGTCATAAGTGTTCTTTAAATCATAATCTACGATTTCATACGAATCCTTTCCCTTCATGTAAATCGGATCGCCCTCTTCTTGGTCTACCAAACTTGCAGTAAAATATTGACCATGGAGAAGTGGGCGGTAGCCATATTGCTCGCGTTTAAGGTAGGAGACATAGCTAATAATGTCCTTTGGCGCACTTTCATTGATGATAGGATCTTGATTTGCTCGTACTACAATCAGTGCATAGCTTCCATAGCCTATTAGAATAAATGTAAGAGAAAGTAAAATGGTATTGAATACAACCAATTCTCGTTGGAATGAAATCCGAAAGGCGAGCAGTAAGGCACTAACAAAAAGTAGAATAAAAATAATGATTCCTGATCCAAAGGGCAATCCTAACGAGTTAACCATCCAAATTTCCATAGAACCGGCTAGACTTGGAAGGCCAGGAATGATGAGATTATTGATACAGATTAAGGCTACACCTCCGAAAAACATAGCAATAATTCCACCTTTAAGGTTGGGCTTTGGATATTTTTTAAAATAGTATATCAAAGCCAAACCAGGGAGAGTTACTAAGTTTAATAAGTGAACTCCTATGGAAAGCCCTACTAGATAGGCAATGAAGACCAACCATCTATTTTCCTCTTTGGGATCTTTGATCACATCCCACTTCAAAAATGCCCATATAACAATAGCAGTGAAGAAGGAAGACATGGCATAGACCTCTGCTTCTACCGCAGAAAACCAAAAACTATCGGAAAAAGTATATACCAGCGATCCGACCAATCCTGCGCCCATTAAAGCGATAGTTTGACTTTTACTTTCCTCTCCTTCAACCACGGCGAAAAGTCGCTTGCCCATCAGCGTGATGGACCAAAATAAAAATAAGATCGTAAAACCTGAGAATAAAGCACTGCCGACATTCATCCAATAAGCAACCTGCAACGAATCACCAAATGCAAGAAAGCTGAACATGCGGTAAACCAAGAGCATAAAGGGGGCTCCTGGAGGATGTGGGACTTGTAATTTGTAAGATACGGCGACAAACTCTCCTGGATCCCAAAAACTAGCCGTTTGTTCAACGGTAAGGACGTAGATAAGAGTGGAAACGGCAAAAACTAGCCAACCACTGAGGGTATTGATTTGCTTGTAAGTGAGCATTAATTCGTTCAATTAGAACTACGAAACTATGAAATTTTAGACCAACTCGGGAATTTTTGAATTTTTTAACCTACTAAAATCATTCCATCCAAGTCTTGTGACAAAGATTACTGTAAGTTCCTTACCGAGCCTCGTACTTTTGTTCAGTAAATTGAAAACTAAGCCAACATGCTTCCTAAATCCAAAACTTTTCAAGAGCTAATCGAAGGGAATACCCCGGTATTAGTTGATTTCTTTGCCGAATGGTGTGGCCCTTGCAAAATGATGCAACCCATTTTGGAGGATATCTCCAAGCAATTGGGAGGTAAGGTGAAAATTCTTAAAGTGGATGTAGATAAAAATCCACTCGCTGCAAGCAGATTTCAAGTGAGGGGAGTACCAACTTTGGTTCTTTTCTCAAAAGGAGAAATGGTTTGGAGACAGTCAGGAGTTGTTCCTGCTCAGCAGCTCGTTCAAATCATTGAAAGTAGGGTGCTAGCCAACGTCTAGTGTCTTGTGACAAAAGTCATTCAATACAAAAAAAATAGCTTTTAATTTTATCAAAAGATTTAGAAACATTACAAAAAAAAATAGATATGAAAATCGAACAAATTTACACCGGATGTTTGGCACAAGGTGCTTACTACATTGAATCTGATGGAGAGGCAGTAATCATTGACCCACTTCGTGAAGTTCAACCTTACATTGAAAAAGCGGAACGTAGAAATGCAAAAATAAAGTACGTTTTTGAAACGCACTTTCATGCGGATTTTGTCTCCGGACACAAGGATTTGGCTGCAAAGACTGGTGCTAAAATCGTCTATGGACCGACTGAAATGAAATTGGGATTTGATGCGGTTATTGCTGAAGACAACCAAGAATTTACCGTAGGTAAAGCTAAAATCAGAGTCATCCATACCCCGGGACATACCATGGAGTCGGTTTGTTACTTGCTGACAAACGAAGAAGGAAAAGAAGAAGCAATTTTTACGGGTGACACGCTGTTTATTGGTGATGTAGGACGTCCAGACTTGGC
>JALRIY010000091.1 GCA_023255285.1 Algoriphagus sp. | reverse complement strand
CAAAAAATCTCAATTGTCATCATTTAAAAGAAAAAAAGCCTCTAAAAGTATCCCTCCAATTACGGCTCAAAGCTTCTTTTTCAGATACACCTACGGCAAATTGTTCTTTTTGTAGCCATAAAAAATATAGCCCTGTACAAAAAGCCCAAAGGTGAAAATAAGGAGCGCATTAGTGATGGACTTGAAAAATGTTCCCACAACCACTATTCCAAGCACAAAGGATAGGAAGAAGTATTCCGGCTTTTTGATCGTTCCCATAAGGTCATCGTACTTTTCCCAACCTACTTAAAAAATCCAAAATCTCTTGATCCAAAATTCCATCCTGCGCTTGGCTAGTAACAAAATTGGGTTTTCTAAAGGCAGTTAATTTGGTCTGATTCTCACTTACAAACTCTAAATTCAGAACCACTTTTCCTCCCCAAAAAAATAAAGAGTTCGGAACCTTAAACCGAAATGAGCCTTCCCCAATTCGTTCAAAAGCAGCCCATCCTTTCTCCTTTGCAATTATTGGAAGAGTATCAGTCAATCTGCCCAAAGAAAGTTCAAGCAGGAAATCATCCGATTTCAATTTATTTTCTTTCACATGGTTTTGGAACAAATACCAAGTGGTGCAAGCGGAAAAAATTGTAAAACCGATTAAAATGAGGAGCGTAGTCATTTTCGAAAATTATAACACTGAAAAACTAGTTAAGGCAAATATTTATATGCCAAGTAGGTTGTTGCCGAGTGAAGAAGAGTGCCATTTTCACAAAGGATTACAGCTCCCGCTGGACTTGCCAAACTACCCCACAAACCCCGTGTATAGGCTCCTTGAATTAAACCTAACTTCCTCTCAGGATATTAGCAAATAAAAATGTATAAAAAGATTTTATAAAATCACAATTAATCATATTTCAATTGTTTTATTTATTTATTTTATTAAAATATAACAATTTAAAGTCGGTTCTTTGATTTTTAATCAGATAGTACCAAATAGCCCCCTTCCATACGACTATTTAAAGAACAAACAAAAAATCCCCTACAAATTGTAGGGGATAGAGTGCAATTTTAGATTGGCAAAAAAGACCTTTGGGGTTTTGAAAACCTCAATGAGGAACAAGATTTTGAGGTTTTGAAAACCTCAAAGGGAAACAAGACCTTCGGGGTTTTGAAAACCCCAAAGGTCATCAGATAAGTTCCACACTGCGCTTCACGAAGGCAGTCAAGTCCTTGCCTGTCAACAAGCCTTGGGAAAGTAAAGCCAGATCAAAAGCCTGCTTGGCAAGGCTTACCTGGGCCTCTTCCGAGTCCGCCTTCAAGATCTTGTCCACAAGCGGGTGATTTCCATTGATGGCTACCTTGTAGCTATCGGGCAAGCTTCCGTAGAAACTCATCGGTCCACCACCTGTTTGTGCCATTTCTTTCATGCGACGCATCCATTCTTCCATCGTAATGGTCACGGGGAACTCCTCGGGACTTAGGCCTTCGATCTCTACGGTGTAGGTTTTGTTCTGAATCGCCTTATCAAAGATCTCCTTTACTGACTTACTCTGATCTTCTGTCAGCAAGTTGGCATAAGCAGCATCCTTCTGAATCAATTTTTCCACCACATCGGCATCCACACGCTTGAGTTGGGTCTTTTCCAACTTGGACTCCATATGCTGAATGAAATGGCTGTCAATTGGGGAATCGAGCACCAATACATCGTACTCTTTGTTCAGTGCCGAATCGATAAAACTGTCCTGCTTCTTGAGATCAGTGGCATACAAGTAGATGACTTGTTCATTCTTGTCAGTTTGTGTAGCCAGTACCTTTTCACGGTATTCGTCTAGTGTAAAATACGTTTCTTTCGTGTTTTTGAGAAGGGTAAATTCCTTTCCTTTCTCGTAAAACTTCTCCTCGGAAATCATTCCATATTTCACAAACAAGCCAATATCATTCCACTTTTCCTCGTAGACTTTACGATCTTTCTTGAAGAGTTCAGAAAGTTTATCGGCAACTTTTTTCGTGATATAGTTGTTGATTTTCTTCACGTTGCCATCTGCCTGCAAGAAACTTCTGGACACGTTGAGTGGAATATCCGGGGAGTCAATCACCCCATGAAGTAGCATCAAAAACTCAGGCACAATGTCCTTCACCTCATCGGTAATGAAGACCTGACGGCTAAAGAGTTTGATCTTATTGCGCTGCATTTCAAAGTCGTTTTTGACCTTTGGAAAATATAGCACACCGGTAAGGTTAAACGGATAGTCCACATTCAGGTGAATCCAAAATAAAGGATCTTCGCCCATCGGATATAGGCTCTTGTAGAAGGCTAAGTAATCTTCGTCCTGAAGGTCACTTGGCGATTTGGTCCAGATAGGAGCAGTGGTGTTAATGATATTGTCAACTTCCACGGACTTCCACTTCTTATCTCCTTTATCGTCTACGCCGTCTTCAACAGACTCGGACTTGGTGCCAAACTTGATTGGTACGGGCAAAAACTTGCAGTATTTGTCCAAAATGCCCTGCAGTTTCCACTTGTCCAAAAATTCTTCCGAATCCTCGTTGATATGGAGAATGACGTCAGTACCGCGGGTTTTCTTCTTTCCTTTTTTGATTTCAAATTCGGTGCTACCGTCACAAGTCCAGATGGCTGGTTCAGAACCTGCCTGGTAGGATAGCGTGTGGATTTCCACGTTTTTGGCCACCATAAAGGCGGAATAGAAGCCCAAACCAAACTTGCCGATGATTTCATTGGCATCTTTGGCGTCTTTGAATTTCTCCACAAACTCCGTGGCTCCAGAAAAAGCAATCTGGTTGATGTATTTTTTGATTTCCTCAGCGGTCATGCCGAGTCCTTTGTCGGAGATGGTCAGAGTCTTCTTTTTTTCGTCAAAGGAAACCTCCACCGTAATGTCTCCTAATTCACCTGCATACTGACCTAATGTCGCAAGTCGTTTGATTTTTTGCGTAGCATCGACCGCATTGGAAACGAGCTCCCGAAGGAAAATCTCGTGATCAGAATAGAGGAATTTTTTAATGATTGGGAAAATGTTCTCGGTATGTATCGAGATCGTGCCTTTTTCCTGCATGAGCTTACATCGGTTTAGTTACGTATAAAATGAATCTAACTTTCCTCTGCAAGGCCTATTCCAAGTGTAAAAAAATGACAAGATGTCAGAAAAAAGCGCTACTCTCGTCGCTACACAAAGAAACTCATAGAAATTTATAGCCTTGTTGCGTAGGAAAAAGTCAGTGGGTCTGGATATTCAAAGGTAAATCCGGTGGAGATAATTTTCTCTGAACTAATCAACCTCCCTACCTTTTCATCTGCAGCATTCTGGAAACTTGCCGGCAGCGGAATTCCCAAAGTACTTGCATTGTGCTGATACACATCCCGCCGTAGAGGATGCTCGGGAGCAACTCCATTGAAGGTTTGATTCCAAAGTCCCTGTTTGATTACCCAGGCAATTATTCCTGCTGCATCCACCTGATGGATAAAGTTGACTGGTGTATGCCCCACTACCTGCTCCTTTCCGGAAAAATAGAGCCCGGGAATCCGATCCACCCCCATCAATCCTCCCATCCGCAAAATCGTCAAGTCATACTTGGATGAATTCCCAATGAAAGCTTCTGCTTGTAGTAAGATGGCATTGCCCGCGTTACTCTCGAAAATTTCCTCCTCCTCGGTATAGGGTTCCTCCTTACTTAAATTGGAATAAATTCCGGTGCTGGAAATAAAGATAACCCTCCTTACTGCTGATTTTTCAACCAACTCGCGTAAGGAAATGAGTTGCTGCAAGTAACCTTCCCCATCTCCCTGCCGACTACGTGGGGGTAGCGTCACCACCAAAATCTCGGAATCAAAAAGTTGGGCATAAGCTATTCCTTTCGGATCGGGATCTAGGGCAAAGTGAACAGCATCCAGTCCCTTGTTGCGAAGGATTCCTACTTTTTCTAGACGAGTGGTAGAGCCGAGTACCGAATACCCCTGCTTTTGCAAAAGCAAGCCAGCTGCCTCACCAAGCCATCCCAAACCAATAATTGAAACTTGCTTCATGTCCTTGAAAAGAAGGGTACAAGATGTAAAATATTCTTTGTAAGAAACCGCTCCTAATATAAAAAATCAAAGAAACCCCTTCATTCCGAAGGTTTGATTATTCTTTTTTAGGAAGGGTACCAAAGAGGTAATCCCAAAGTGGTGAACTCACTCCAAAAGCAGCATCAGGATCTTTGTAGTGGTGAATGGCGTGGTTGACCCACAAGATCTTGAGAAAATTCTTTGGAGGGTTAAAGACATGGACCACGTAGTGTACTCCTAGATAGACGGCATATCCGAGCAGAAATCCAGGTAAAAAATAAAGCGAAAAATCACCCATTAACAGGGTAAACAACAAGTAAAGGATTGCGGCATAGGCTGCACTGACAAAGGGAGGCATGGCCAGGCGGTCCTTGTCCTTGGGGTAATCGTGGTGTACCCCATGAACATTGTACTGCAACTTATCCTTGAGGGGTGTATTTGGCTCCATGTGAAAAAAATACTTATGCATTATGTATTCTACAAAAGTAAAAGTCAACGTACCAAAAAGAAAAAATCCCAATCCCAATCCAATCGGGATGGAAGTAGCTACCAACCCATAATACAGAGAAACGGAAGCGATAGCCAAAAATAAGGAAATAGGAATGGAAATGTGTGTTCTTGAAATTCGTTCAAGTACAGGATTAGAAAACAGGGTAGCAGATCCAAAATTGTCAGGTCGATCTAATCTCCCAATCTTTTTCATGGCAATTAATGGTTTAGGTAGTAGTTCTTAAAATCAGATAGTACTTGAGGTTTTAACTACCCTACAAAAATAAGGGTTTCCATTTTCTTAAAATTTTTTTCACTTTCCTGACTTAACTCATATTTTTTGTAGTTCAAGGGCCAAGGCAATGGTCTTTCGGTAATAATTTTCATACAAGGGGAGAATCTGGTAAATGTCAAATTCCTTGGCCCGAGCCAATGCCCGCTCCTTAAATCCTTGCAAATTGGCAGCATCCAAAATAAATAATGCTTTTTTGGTCATGTCTTCCACATCGCCTACTTCGCATGCAAATCCTGTCACCCCGTCCAAATTGAGTTCGGGTATCCCTCCTGCATTGGATGACAAGACGGGCACTTCACAAGCCATCGCTTCTAGGGCGGCAAGTCCAAAACTTTCCTTTTCAGAGGGCATCAAAAATAAATCTGCTACAGACAAAACTTCTTCTACAGCTTCAAGTTTCCCCAAAAATCGAATGTCCTCACAGGTGCCGAGAGTTCGACAAAGTCGCTCCATTCGATCTCGCTCGGGTCCATCTCCCACTAGGAGTAATTTGGCAGGTATTTCTTTTCGGACATTGTAAAAAACATGAATAACATCTTCTACCCGTTTAACCTTCCGGAAATTAGAGGTATGGACGAGTAACATTTCCCCATTGGGGCAGATAGCCAGCTTAAAGTGCTCTTTTCGTTGCTTCTTAAACCGATCCAAATCAATAAAATTCGGAATTACTTCAATGTCTCGCTTGATATCAAAATAATCGTAGGTCTCTTTTTTCAAATCCTCAGAAACCGCAGTCACCCCATCCGATTGGTTAATGGAAAAGGTAACCACCGGTTCGTAACTTGGGTCCTTCCCTACCAAAGTAATGTCCGTTCCATGAAGCGTAGTTACTACGGGAATGGAAATTCCTTCTGATTTCAATATCTGCTTGGCCATGTACGCTGCTGAGGCATGTGGAATGGCATAATGTACGTGGAGTAAATCTAGGTTTTCGTACTTGACCACACTCACCATCTTGCTAGCTAGTGCAAGCTCATAGGGTGCAAACTCAAATAAAGGATAACTCTTGATGTCTACCTCATGGTAAAAAAGATTTTCACTAAAAAAATCGAGCCGCATCGGTTGCTTATAGGTAATAAAGTGAACCTCATGACCCGCTTTCGCAAGACCTTTGCCTAATTCGGTGGCAACAACTCCGCTACCTCCAAAGGTAGGGTAACAAACAATTCCTATTTTCATCTAGTGGATCAGGCCTTTACTAACGTGCTGATAACACGTTACAACTATAATTTTGTTCAAAATAAAAGATTTTTATGCATCCTTTTTTCACCCAACATGAGAACAGAAAGAAAAAACTTGCACACAACTCCACAAAAATCTGATTAATTTTCCAAAGTAAACGCAGATACTTATGAGACATTCTATTCTTTTATTAGTCATCGTACTACTTAGTTGGGCTTGTACCCCTTCCCCTACCAAAGAGTCGGCTCAGGAAAAAATTGATCCCATTACCTATTGGGGCGAAAACCCCTGGCCTGAAATCCGTAAAAAACGGATCAACCAATTGCTCCCTGAAGCCTTAAAAAATGCAGATGTTGCAAGTTGGCTAGTAGTCTGCCGTGAAAACTACAACGACCCAATCGCCACACATGTGGGCGGTGAAAACGCCAGCGGTACAGCAGCCTTTCTTTTTTACACAGATGAAACAGGATTTCATTCCCTAGCTTTTTCCCCAGAAGGAGAAGCAAAGGCCTTGGAAGACCTTGCCATCCATGAAAAAGTAGAACGCATCCCGCGCGGAGAATCTGCTGTGGCTAAAGCGGTTGCTTTTATCAAAGAAAAAGGGTTTTCTACCATAGCCATCAACACATCTGCAAGTAACGAGATGGCAGACGGACTTACCCATAGCCAGCACCAAGAACTAGCTTCCTTGATGGGAAGCGACGTAAATAAACTGGTTTCCTCCGAGGAATTGGTCTACGAGTGGCTTTCTATCAAACTTCCTGAGGAGGTAGAAATTCTAAAAAAGGCCGCTCAACTAGCGTCTGATTTTCAAGAAGAGGCCTATGCCAAGATTATTCCAGGCAAAACTACCGATGCCGAAGTTGCCAAATTCCTCAAAGCCAAAATGGCAGAATATGGAGTAACCGATGCCTGGCATCCTGACCAGAATCCAAATGTAAATTCTGGTCCTGACCGAGGACACTCCCATGCTACAGACAAGATTATACAGCCTGGGGATGTCATTCAAACTGACTTTGGAGTAAAATTGTATGGGATATGGGTGAGCGATATCCAACGATTTGCCTATGTCCTCAAGGAAGGCGAGACCAACGCACCAAAGGAAATTCAACAGTACTGGGAAAATGGAAAGGCAGGAAGCCGAATTGCGCTGGCAGCCATGAAGCCTGGCATAAAGGGGGAAGATGTAGACCGTGCCCAGCGGGACTTAATGGACTCCAATGGTTCGCTCTATGTGCCCTGGAGCACCGGTCATCCGGTCGGCTATGTGGCCCATGATGTAGGACCCAATTTAGGAGGTGCCCGATTGACTCAACCCCGACCTGCAGCCCAAAAACTTTTGAAGGAAGGGATGGTTTTTGCCTTTGATGGCTTCCATTGCTGGAAGCAAGCAGATGGTACAGAGAAAACCATCTCCGTGGAAGAAATGGCTGTAGTCAATGAAAATGGAGCCACCTACCTAATCAGTCCCCAAGAAGACCTGATTTTGGTTGGGAAAAAATAAGTTTACCGCAGCAAATGAAGTAGAAAGCTGAGAAAACCTAGCTTTCTACTTTTCTTTTATTTCTAACTCCATAGCAACATCAACTCTAAAATGACTCCTTGTCGCCAAGGCTAACGACAAATTTTAACTTTTTCAATCATTCAATTTTGCAATTGGTTACCTTTGAACAACCAAAATCTTCACCTTCCATGAACGAGCGCTACCTACAGCGCGGAGTTTCCGCATCCAAAGAAGACGTACACCAAGCCATCTCCAAGTTGGACAAGGGGCTCTTCCCAAAAGCCTTCTGCAAAATAGTGGAAGATACACTTGGTAACGACCCCAACTACTGCAACATCATGCATGCAGATGGAGCAGGTACAAAATCTTCTTTAGCTTATATGTACTGGAAAGAAACGGGCGATATTTCGGTTTGGAAAGGCATTGCACAAGATGCTTTAATCATGAATATCGATGATTTATTGTGTGTGGGTGCTACTGATAATATTTTACTTTCCTCTACGATTGGAAGAAATAAAAATTTAATCACAGGCGAAGTCATTTCAACCATCATTAACGGGACAGAAGAATTACTTGAAGATTTAAGAAATCAAGGTATCGGCATTCAATCCACAGGAGGTGAAACGGCAGATGTCGGCGATTTAGTGCGCACCATCATCGTTGATTCTACAGTTGTTTGTCGAATGAAAAGAAGTGATGTCATTTCCAATCACCACATTCAAGGCGGTGACGTGATTATCGGATTGGCATCTTTTGGGCAAGCGACTTATGAAAAAGAATACAATGGAGGTATGGGAAGTAACGGCTTAACTTCGGCAAGACATGATGTTTTTGCTAAAAGTTTAGCAACCGAATTCCCTGAATCTTATGATGCTGCTGTACCCGAAGAGTTGGTGTACTCTGGAACTAAATTACTGACAGATGCAGTAGAGGGAAGTCCGATAGACGCTGGAAAATTGGTATTATCGCCAACCAGAACCTACGCGCCTGTCATCAAAAAAATATTAGATCAATACCGTTCTCAGATTCATGGTATGGTGCATTGTAGCGGAGGCGCACAAACTAAAGTGTTGCATTTTGTGCAAGATGTCCATGTCATTAAAGACAATTTATTTCCAATTCCTCCTTTATTTAAATTGATACAAGAGGAATCTAAAACGGATTGGAAAGAGATGTACAAGGTATTTAACATGGGGCACCGTATGGAAATTTATGTGCCGCAAGCCATTGCAGAGGAAATTATTTCCATTTCAAAATCCTTCAACATTGATGCGCAAATTATTGGTCGCGTGGAAGCACATGAAGGTAAAAAATTAACCATTCAATCTCCATACGGAGAATTTATATACGCATAAC
>JALRIY010000090.1 GCA_023255285.1 Algoriphagus sp. | reverse complement strand
AGTAATTGCACTGGCCAAGATGCCCGAAAGCAAGGAGAAAGACACTAAATTGGATTTTATCCCCACGCTAAAGCGACTCTTTGAAAATAGAAATTTTGTGGAAGGCACACTTGCCCAGCTTTTCTATGTAGGGGCTCAAATTATGATTTGGACCTATATCTACCAGTATGCAGAAGCGCTGGGTATTCCAACTTACGACGCAGTAAATTATGCCTTCGCTTCTTTAGGTGTTTTTCTAGTTGGACGGTGGGTCTGCACCTTCCTAATGCGAATAATTCCTGCAGCAAAGCTCCTGTCTTGGTTTGCCCTATTGGCAATGGTCCTAACGCTCGGAGCAATTTTCATCTCCGGAATAGTAGGCCTATATTCACTAGTCGGCGTTAGTTTTGCCATGTCTTTGATGTTTCCTACTATCTATGGAATCGCGCTGGAGGGATTGGGAGAAGATGCCAAGTTTGGTGCTGCCTTCTTAGTGATGGCCATCGTGGGTGGAGCCATCATGCCTACCTTACAAGGTATGATTTTGGACTGGGGAGGATCAGGGTATACTGACCTGTTGATTCTTGGAGTTTCAGAAGTCAACTTCTCGTTTAGTTTGCCCTGGATTTGCTTTTTTTTCGTATTCCTATTTGCCATAAGAGCACGAAAATAAGTTTTCCCTTCCTGTTGTGTTTGCTATGAAAACTTTTGTCTTATTCTGTGATCTTAAAAATGAACCCGAGGCGATTGAGGCCTATGTACGGTGCCATGAACAACTAGATCCCGCTATCCTAGAAAGTATCCGTGTCGCTGGAATACGTGAAATGAGTATTTACCGTTGGGAACAGCGCCTTAGTATGCTCTTAATCACCGACGATGACTTCAGCTTTGAAAAAAAAGCGGCACTGGATCTTGCTAATCCAATAGTTCAAGAATGGGAGGCATTCCTTGGGCAGTACCAAACCAACCTTCCTGGTACTCCTCCCAATTGGAGGTGGGCACTCACCGAAAAAATATTTAGTTTCACCATCTGAGGAAGCGCTCGAAATACCTGAAATCAGTGCATACGAAGAAAAATACCTAACACCATGAAATATATACTAACCCTTCTGACCTTCCTTGCTACTAGCCTGGCTTTTTCGCAAAACTATACCCTAAACTTATGGCCTGGATTACCTCCCTTACAAAAAGAATCGAACCTTCAGGAGCAAGCGGTGCAACAAGGAATTGTTCGGATTTCAAATGTTCAAATCCCTAGCATTGAAGTTTACTTACCGACAAAGCAAAGCGCCACTGGTGAGGCAGTTTTGATTTTTCCTGGTGGAGGATATGGCATCTTAGCATACGATTGGGAAGGTACTGACTTCGCAAAATGGCTAAACGCACATGGGATTGCAGGGATTGTTGTCAAGTACCGGTTGCCAATTTCAACCTCCCTTACAGACTCCAAGGAAGTTCCCTTGCTCGATGCACAACGTGCCATCCGAATGGTACGACAAAACGCGGAGTCCTGGAACATCAACCCGTCCAAGGTGGGGATTATGGGATTTTCTGCTGGAGGTCACCTAGCAGCTACGTTAAGCACCTCCTTTGCACATGAGTTGCCTCTGGATAAAGACGCAATTGATAGTTTGCCAGCACGTCCTGATTTTTCTATTTTGGTCTATCCAGTCATCTCATTTAGAGATGCTGCTGCACACAGTGGATCTAGAAAGAATCTACTTGGGGATCAGGCATCTTTAGAGTTGGTGGACCGCTTTTCAAATGAACTACAGGTCACTACTGATACGCCACCTACCTTCCTTGTGCACGCTCAAGACGACAAAGGAGTACCCTTACAAAACTCCCTACTTTATTATCAAGCTTTGCATGCAAACGGTGTACAAGCAGCCTTACACATTTATCCAACAGGTGGCCATGGTTTTGGATTTGGAACTGGAAAAGGGGCTGTTTCAGGCTGGAGAGAAGTACTGCTCGCTTGGATGAAGGAAACAGTGAAGTAATCCCAAAGATCAGCCTGTAGTTCTTTCACCCTTCATCTCATTTTAATTCAAACTATTAATCATATGGCTATTCGTGTTATTGCCTTTGATGCCGACGATACCTTATGGATCAATGAAACCTATTTCCGTGAGGCAGAAGAAAAATTTGCCAGCCTGCTGGAAGATTTCCTACCTCAGCATGCAATTATGAAGGAACTCTACCGCACCGAAATTGCAAACCTCAGTCTCTATGGCTACGGGATCAAAGGCTTTATGCTTTCGATGATTGAGACGGCGCTTCGGATCTCGGAACAACAATTACCTATCCGGCTAGTCGAAAGAATTATTCAAATTGGCCAAGAGATGCTTGCCAAACCAGTTGATTTATTACCAGGGGTGGAAGAAGTACTAAAATCACTCCAAGGGGACTACCGAATAGTCCTAGCTACCAAAGGGGATTTGGTAGATCAAGAACGGAAACTTCAAAAATCTGGATTGGAAGGATACTTTCATCACATTGAAATCATGAGTGAGAAAAAGCCTTCCGATTACAAAAAATTGATTCACCATTTAGATATCCAAGCAAATGAGTTGTTGATGATAGGCAATAGCCTTAAATCGGATATTCTTCCAGTATTGGAACTTGGTGGATATGGCATACATATCCCATTTCATACCACTTGGATACATGAACAAATTGATCACGAGGTTGTCCATGAACGTTTTTTTTCAGCCACACACCTTGGAGAGGTAATTCATTTAATCAAAACCTTGCATTAATTTTGGCTTTACTACATGCTAGAACGCCTTAAATCCATTTTCTTAATCCAAGTAGTTATCGTGTATACCCGGTATTTAATTGGAGGAGCATTTGTCTTTGCAAGTATTGTAAAAATTAAAGGCGAGCGGTTCACAACCTATTCCCAAGAAGATGCACCTATTGGTTCTGCCATGCATTTTTTTGAGGTGCTCTACCAAACGGGCCTGTACTGGCAACTTATTGGTTGGGCTCAATTGCTGGCAGGATTCCTTTTAATGACTCAGCGGTTTTCAAAATTAGGAGCAGTAATCAATTTGCCAATCCTGGTTAATGTTTTTGTGATTACTATTTCTATGGATTTCAATGGAACGCCGATCATAACCGGATTAATGCTTGCTGCCAACCTGTTATTAATCCTTTGGCATTGGGGAGAACTTAGGCTTCTGTTAAATATCCCCATTGAGCCTTCAGCTTTAGATCAAGAAGAAAACCATTTCTTGTGGGAACTTACTGGACTTCTTCTTTTTTGTTTTACTGCGGGATACCGAATTATTTTCACCTTTTATGATCCGATTCTTTGGTTTGCAGTTGGTTTTTTCATTTCATTTGGAGCCTTTTTAGTACGTTTATGGCAACGCTATAAACAAAAAAAGAAGTCGTAATGGTTTCGAATTTGTGGAGTTGAATTCTCCCAACCTTCGTTAGTATTTTTGACCTGGATGATAGGAACTTACCTTCCGTTTTTCAACATCTTCTCGATAATAAAGGACCTCCTTAAATTGAGCGTCCGCATAGCGCTGAGCCTGATCAAAGAAATGAGGGGAATTCGGATCCGCCTGCTGTCCCCCTGCGAGGATGGATTTGGCACGAACCTTATTGCCGAATTCCACCACGGCAACAAAACTATTGCCCCGGTACCCATATAGTCGTTTGGTGTTTTCGGCTGCACGGGCGCCATAAGCTGCCAATGCCCCCCAGTTGCCGGAAGCGAGACCCACAGAAACATAAGGCTTTGCGTCGTCAAAACCCGCATCAATCTCACCGCTCAACCGCTGAAAGCGGTTAATTTCACCCCAAGGGATATTCCAGGATCCAAAATCAGTATTCATTTGCTCCAAAGTCTGGACCAATACGTCTTGCAATTCAGCAGGGGTTGGGATTTTTGCCGTGGGATTTGGTTCAGCAAAGCGGGATAGACTTCTAAATTGCCTTTGGTAATTTTCTCCATAAAAATGTGCAATAGACATGGCTACCGACTCCTTGGAAGTTTGGTAATCCCAGCTACGTAATACTTCCACCGCTAGAGCAAAATCTAGAGGAAGCGGGTCAGTGAGTGATCCAAGGAGCTCTGGAATTAGAAAGGAAAAAGCAGGTAGATATGGATCATAGGCAAGTTCCAGGAAGGAATCTAGATTGAGTTTCTTTGTTTGATTTTTTAATAATTGACTCGCATGGATGCCTCTAAAATTTTCTTGGTCTGGAGCCATGTAATTAGGATAATTTTCTCTTTTGGGACTAAAATCCCCAGCAGCTGTAAACGGCGTAGAGTTACAGTTTTGAATCCATCCTGTGCCTGGGTTCAGGATAAGAATGCTTTCATCTACTGTGTGGAGTCCCTGCCAATCCGTTATTGGATCCGCACCATCAACCGGTTTGGAAAAATCTAGGTTTGGATTTCGTTTAGGAATAAAGTTGCCATGAAAATACGCAATGTTCCCCTCTCCATCTGCAAATACTGTATTGTTGGAGCTATTAGTCCGGAGACCCATCATTTCCTTAAATTCCGCATAATTGGCCAGTTTGGTCCGGGTATAACTCTGAATTAAAGCTTGAACTGGATTCCAGTTAATTTTTGTAGCCACCCATTTTCCTTGTTCTAGGTGGGTTATTGGACCATGGTGAGTCCGGTAGATGGTAAACTCTTTTTCCTTTAATTGATTTCCTTCCTTGTATTTCAAGTTGATTTGCTGCGTTTCTAGAGGTCGCTTTTCCTCACCATAGCGGTACCTGTAATGTCCATTCTCCACGGTAACGTCCTCTACAAATTCATCGATAAAATCTACAAAGGTGGAAGTGTGAATCCATCCTGTTTTCTCATTAAAGCCTTGGTATACAAAAAATTGACCCCAGGTGACTGCCCCATAGGCGTTGAGGCCTTCTTGGCTGATTACATGCACTTCTGGACGAAAATAAAAAGAAGTATGTGGATTAATGAGTAGCATTGCATTGCCTGATTCGGACAGGCTCGGAGCAATGGCTATGCCGTTGGATCCCTTGGGTTCTTCAAAGTTTAGTAGCATCTCTTCTTCCAGTTCCTGCTTCATTCCCAAGCTAGCATTTAGCTCATAGAAAGCCTTTAATCGCACGGTAGAAATCCGCTCCAAATCTCCACCAATGGATCCTTCAAAGAAAAATAACGGCATCCAAGGTTCATACTGCGTAATGACTTGTGGTTGTACTTCAGGATGTGTATATAAGTAATAATTGATACCATCTGCAAAAGCCACACACAATTTCTTGAGCCATTCGGGTGCTTGCTGATAGGCTTTTTGGGCTTCTGTGGTAGTCATGTAAAGTTGTGCCCGAAGGTCAGAGTACAATTCCTTCTCCCCTTCCAGTTCGGCTAACCTACCCATGGCCCAAAGGTAATTCCGTTCTACTCTTCTAAAATCATCTTCGCATTGCGCGTAGAGCAAGCCAAATACTGCATCTGCATCAGTAGTCCCATAAATATGTGGGACACCGAAATCATCACGAATAATTTCTACCTCATTGGCTCTGGATTCCCAGCGCACTAGCTCTTGTTGGGAAAAGGTAGCAAAGGGAATCAACCACAGCGAGCCAAATAAGGAGAGGGCGAAATAAATTGGTTTCATAAGCAAAAGTTTGCTGTAAGGTAGTATTTTTTCAAATTCCAGTCTAGGACCAAAAAAAACACAAAAGCAAAAGGCCACGTCTCCTTACACAATTAATTGAAGTGAAAATGCGACTAAAAATTCCACCTCATTTTTCTTCCTAGTCAGATTTATTCGTTTGATTATCGCTATTTTTGATTTTTAAGACCGTGTATCTATGAAAAAAATTGCTGTTTTCACCTCTGGAGGTGATGCTCCAGGAATGAATGCTTGTATACGTGCTGTAGTTCGAACAGCCATCTACCATGGTCTAGATATCTATGGGATCAATCGAGGCTATGAAGGAATGATCGAGGGGGATATAAAGCGAATGCAATCGCACTCGGTATCCAATATTGTCCAACGTGGAGGAACTATTTTAAAATCAGCACGATCTATGGAGTTTAAGACTCTAGAGGGAAGGGGAAAAGCATACAACCAACTTAAATCTCTCGGAATAGAAGGGTTGGTTGCTATTGGTGGGGATGGAACCTTTACTGGAGCAAAACTATTTTTTGAAGAATATGGAATTCCTACCGTAGGCTGTCCGGGTACCATCGATAACGATATTTATGGAACAGATTACACCATTGGATTTGATACGGCAGTAAATACTGCACTAGATGCCATAGATAAAATAAGAGATACTGCTGCTGCCCATGATCGGGTATTTTTTATCGAAGTAATGGGAAGGGATGCTGGATTTATTGCAGTAGAATCAGGTATCGGTGGAGGGGCTGAGTTTGTTCTAGTTCCCGAAACAAAAAGTGATATCGATCTAATTGTTAAGTCCTTAAAAAACCTCAGAAAAAGTAAAAGTTCGAGCATAATTGTTGTAGCTGAAGGAGATGAACTAGGTTCGGCTCAAACCATTATGCAATTAGTCAAAGACCGTATCAAGGATCCATCTAAGGATTTCAAAGTGACTACCTTAGGCCATATTCAACGCGGAGGAAAGCCTACCGCTAGAGATCGTGTATTAGCAAGCCGCTGTGGAATGGCTGCCGTAGAAGGGCTTCTAGCAGGCAATACAAATTGCATGGCAGGAGTCATAAATGGAGAAGTCCTTTACACCCCTTTCCAGGATTGTATTGGCAAAACCAAACCAATTTTATCAGACCACTTGAAATTAATCCACTTACTCAGTATTTAATATGGGCTACATCCCTTTATTTTTAACTGCCTCGGCAGCATGCATTCTTTTTTTCTTGACGGTGAGAAATGCACTTTTAGCTAAGATCACTTTACAAAAAAAAATATCCTCACAGCTTGCAGCATTGCATCCTGAACTTGAATTTAGGGAAGGAGGGATTTTAGATCCAGAAAAAATTCAAAAGATTTGGAAAGAAATAGCCCTACAACAATCTATCCCTCAAGATAGTATTGAACTTTTGCGTTCTTTGAAAGTAAACCAATTCCAATTTAATGCCTTGATCAAAAAAGCTCCTTACAATTGGGTGGCAGCTTTTGGGGGATTTAAAGCAATTTGATTCTCAATAAATGATCCAATTTTTTCCTGTTCATCAGGATGAAACCAACGAATTTGGGCATCCCTTCTAAACCAAGTCAATTGACGCTTCGCATACCGACGAGAATTTCGTTTCAATAGGCGCACTAATTCCATTTGGTCGTACTTACCTTCCAAAAAATCGAAAACTTCGGTATATCCTAGGGTTTGCATTGCATTTAACCCTCTTTTTTCAAAAAGACTTTCCGCCTCTTCGTATAAGCCTTCAGCAAGCATTGCATCCATTCGTTGGTCAATCCGCTGGTACAGTTCTTCCCTTGGTCGGTCCAAACCAATCTTAATGACCTCAAAGGGTCGCACGGCCTTTTTCTTGGTTCTAAATCCACTAAATTTCAGTCCCGTACCTTTCCAAACCTCTAAAGCACGCATCAAGCGTTGGGGATTGGCTTGATCCACCTGTTCATAAAATTCGGGATCCACCATTTTCACTGCTCCTTGGAGCCAAGACAAGCCTTTAGATTGGTATTCTTGAATGATTTCTTGCCGAATTTGAGTAGCTACTTCAGGGATTTCATCCATCCCATGGACTACTGCATCTGCAAATAATCCTGTACCCCCTGTCATGAGGACAACTCGGTGTTTTTGAAACAGATGGTTCAATAAGTCCAAAGCTTCCTCCTCGTACTTGCGCACATCGTACGAGTCAGTGATGGATAAATTATTGATGAAATGATGGGGGACTTCAGCTAATTCTTGAGGTGATGGCTTAGCTGTACCTCGATTCATTTCTCTATAAAACTGTCGGCTATCACAAGAAAGAATCTCGGTTTGAAATTTTTTGGCTAGCTTTAAACAAAGGTCTGTTTTACCAACTGCGGTTGGACCTACTACTAGAATCAAATACGAAGGATCGAATAGCATCTACCAATTTTTAAAAACTAAAAGTCAGGAGGTTTGAGATGAAAAGCAAAAATATCTTGATTGTAGAAAATAAGCAGCAAGATAAAAAGCTTTTTGAATACCTAGTTGGGCAAATTTACACCTTTGAAAGTGTCAGTACTGGCACGGAAGCCCTGGTCAAACTTAGTGCGGATCCCCCACTTTTAATTTTATACTCCTTATCAATTACTGATTTTGATCCGGCATCTTTTATGGAAAGGGTGCGCAAGCAAGTTAACAACTCCTGTGAAGTGATCGCACTATTATCCACCCAAGAAGACTCAAATTCCTCTTATTTACACCAATTAGGCTTTGAATCCGTAATTCACAAACCGATACGACCCAAGGAATTTCTCCTAAAAATTCAGCGCATGGTCGAAAAAATAATAGAAAAAGAAACTCAAAAATCAACTGGAAGCAAGTATCCTTCTGTTCTCAATTCAGCAACATTTCAACAGTTACTTCGCTTAAGTTCCAAGGAAGTAATCCATCAAGTCTACAAAGATTTTGAAATTGAATGTGATGGCATCCTTAAACAAATTGATGCTTTCATAGAAAAAAAGCCAAATGAGGAATTTTTAAGAAGGATCCATACTATAAAAGGGAATTCAGGTACCTTAGGGGCAGAAAAAATATACGAGGCTGCAAAGAATAGTGAAACCTTAGGGAAGGATCAAAAAAGCATTGAATTTCCTAATAGTCTTGCTTACCTTAAGGCTGTAATACTCGAATTTCAAGAATTTTTACAAAAGGATTCAATTGTGTATGGTGCGTGATAAGATAAAAATTTTGGTTGGTGAAGATAGCTCTATCATCATTAATTTAACCAAAAGTGTATTGGCTTTCGAAAATTACGAGATGAAAGCAGCTCGCAATGGCAAGCAGGTG
>JALRIY010000008.1 GCA_023255285.1 Algoriphagus sp. | reverse complement strand
TCACACATTCGAATTTTTTATACTATAAAAAGTGATTCATTGGTTATTCTCTCTTTTTTAAACATTCTTCAAAATCCTCAGAAAAAGAATCTAGGAGGCAAAACTAAATTTCAAAAATCAAGTACTAGACCTAGTTTTTCTTTCAGTTCAATGGCATCTTCTTTTTCTAGGGAACCAAGCTTCTCTAAAAAGCGTAAATTATCAACAGCTCTAAGTTGATCAATCAATATTTCTGAGTCTTGTTCTAAGCCTGTATTTTTCCCACCAATAAATCTCACGCGCAACACATTTTCTTCAGCTATGAGTTGAGAAGTAATTGGACAAATCAACGTTGAGGGATGATTCAATTGATTTAAAAAATTAGTTTGGACGACCACAACAGGCCTGATTTTTCCAGGTTCAGTGCCTCTAGCAGGATTTAGATTAACGAGCCAAATATCAAATTGTCTCTTCATCAATGAGTTGATCAAATTCAGCATTGATTTCCATGGAAGATTCTCTTACTAGAGCACTTGCTTTAGCAAAAGCCTTGGCTATTTTTTTTCTTTTATGGTAACGGTTGTAAAAATCCAAGGCTTCGTTGATATAGCGATTTCTTGGAATGCCCTTTTCTTTCAAAATCTCCTCTGTTTCCTTGTAAATGGGTTCGTCTAGTTTCAGGGATAGTAGTTTCATTTTCTAATGGAGTCTGATTCGGTACCACTAAAAGTATATACTTAAAAACAAGAAAAAAAGTTCAACTGAAATTACTCTTTAGATTCAGAAGTGCCCAAGGTTAAAAATCCACCATCCTCCACTCAAAAAAAATCTACTTGTACTTCTTTTGGCTTTTTTTAACTTGAGCGCAGCTCAAAATTTATAACCTATGAAAAAAATTATCACCCTCCTTATGAGTAGCCTACTTTTCGGAGTTGCCGCTTCTGCACAAGAGGCCCTTTTCCAAGCTCAAAACATCCTGTCACCGGAGGTTCATGACGACAATTCGGTCACCTTCCGAATCTTTGCGCCTAATGCACAAGCAGTACAGGTAACTGGAGATTTTCTCCCACCTGTAAAAATGGATACCCCAATGGGTCAAATGGATGGGCCTGGGAAAGTATCCCTTACCAAAGATGACAAAGGAGTATGGTCTTACACCACCACAGCATTAACCCCTGAACTTTACGGGTATTCCTTTGTCGTGGATGGACTTACCATGACCGATCCAAGCAATCCCTTCTTGATCCGTGACGTAGCCTCTGCTACCAACTTCTTTTTAATCGGTGGAGGGCAAGGTGACCTATACAAGACAAATGACATCGCACACGGTACAGTTAGCCGCCGCTGGTACGATTCTCCAGGCTTGGGCATGGATCGACGCATCACCGTTTATACCCCGCCAGGATACGAATCAAGCAAAGAAAGTTATCCAGTTCTCTACCTGTTACATGGGGCTGGTGGAGATGAAGAGGCCTGGATCAACTTGGGTCGTACCGCTCAAATTTTAGATAACTTGATTGCTGCAGGCAAGGCCAAGCCCATGCTTGTGGTGATGCCCAATGGAAATGTCATTCAAGATGGGGCCCCAGGTGAGGGTAGCAAAAATTATTACAAGCCGCAATTTATGATTCCAAAAACCATGGATGGAACCTATGAAGGAGCTTTTGAAGACATCATTCGATTTGTAGAAAGCAACTACCGAGTGAAGGCCGAAAAGCAACATCGCGCTATCGCTGGACTTTCCATGGGTGGATTTCATACCTTGCATATCTCTCGGTACTACCCAAATACCTTCGATTACATTGGCTTGTTTTCAGCAGCCATCATGCCCCGGGAAGATGCCACGGGTCGTGTATACAGTGATTTCGACCAAACCTTGAAGACCCAGCAAGACAATGGCTACAAGCTTTACTGGATTGCTATTGGCAAAACAGACTTCCTCTACCAAGCAAACCAAGAGTATTTGGACAAATTAAAGGGAATGAAGATGCCTCATACTTATGTAGAAAGTGAAGGCGGACATACCTGGAGAAACTGGCGCGTGTACTTGAGCCAATTTGCTCCACAATTGTTTCAGTAATCCTTGATCACCCCACTTAAAGAAGCCCATTTCGGGCTTCTTTTGTTTATACGACTATTCCTATGTAGGTCAAAGGGAGACAAGCCCACTGTGGGTATCGAAAAGAACATTTCCAGATTTGGGGTCTTCTCCCTATCACATTTTTTTTTAGGGTAGTTGGAGGTTAATGGATTTTAATTAACTTTGTATTTCAAAGTACTTTTAAAATGAAAAAGCCAGAAGAAGAATTAGCAGAAATCAAATCCATGATGGAGCGTAGCACGCGTTTTCTCTCCTTAAGTGGACTTTCAGGAATACTTGCAGGCCTCTATGCATTAATTGCTACCGGAATTGCCTGGTATTGGATTTATTTTCCAACAAGTAGTTGGGGAGCGGATTCCGAAATGCTATCCTTCCGAGAACTATTGAATCGTCTCCTCCTTCTTGGACTTGGAACTTTGATTGCAGCAATTGGATCGGCTTACTTATTGAGCAACCAAAAAAGTCAAAAAACAACACAACCCATTTGGTCACCTGCCAGTCGCCGCTTTATGATGGCACTTTTCCTTCCAGTTGCTCTTGGCGGTTTGTTTTGTTTTGCCTTATTGCATGAACAGGCCTATGTTCTCATACCGGCAGCCATGTTACTCTTCTACGGAACGGGATTGGTTCAAGCTTCCCAATTTACCCTAGGAGAAATTAAAAATTTAGGGTTCTCTGTGGCGCCCTTAGGCCTGGTAGCTGCTTTTTTTCCACAATGGGGCTTGCTGTGTTGGGGATTAGGTTTCGGTATTTTGCATGTAATCTACGGCACAATGATGTACTACAGACATGAGCGTTGATCCCACACTTGGCTACAACAAGGCCTTCGACAATGTGCTGCGTCTTCGAATCATGTCCATTCTTATGGTCAATGAGTACTTTGACTTTAGCTCTTTCAAAGATTTACTTCAAGTGACGGATGGAAACTTGGCTTCGCACCTCAAGCACTTGGAGTTGTCGGGATATGTAAGTGTGGAAAAATCATTTGTTGGCCGAAAACCCCTTACCCAATACCAAGCCTCTGAAGCGGGAAAGGAGGCTTTTCGAGCACATTTAAAATTTCTAGAAGACCTGATTCAATCCAATAAAAATTAAAAAAATTTGTTTTCATACTTTGATTTTCAAAGTACTTTTAATTAAAAAAATGAGAAACGCTAACCTCTTAAAAATCCAATGGAAAGAACTAATCGTTCCAGCCTTGCTAGGAGCAAGTCTTCCATTGGCCTTGATTTCATTTATGATTCTCACGAGAGAACCCAGATTTGAATCTTGGATGTATTCCCCACTGCTAATTATTCCCTCAGGAGGAGCTGTTGGAGGCATTGGTATTTATCTATTGGGATGCTATTGGTTCAGTTCAGGCATTAAAAAACTCCTGGCTATCCTCCTTGGTCTCGTTCTTTACTTCGTGGGAGTTTGGATGGCTTCGGTCATCGCCTTCGCATTGACTGGCCATTGGAATTAATTCAGAAATACCTTGCTCCCAAAAAAATGGCCTCCAATAATTTTTCTAACCATCTTGAAGCGTACTACCACCGCATAAAACAAAACAGGTGGTATTGGCTCTTCTTTGTGTTGTGCAGAATCCTACTTGCGTATGCTTTCATTGTCGCAGGGTTTGTAAAAATAATTGACGAGCGCTTTGCAAGTGGACTAGCCGAAGTTCATCCCATGGGCGCCTACCTAGAAGCCCTACACCATACCGGCTATTATTATACTTTCATCGGGTATGCACAAGTGCTAGCAGGGATCTTTTTACTAATCCCCAATCTGGTTCATCTTGGTGCATTGATTTACCTTCCAATCCTATTGAATATTTGCATCCTTTCCTGGTCAGTTCGTTTTGAAGGTTCATTAGTCACTTCTACTTTGATGGTGCTAGCCAACCTGTACCTCCTGGCATGGAATTACGATAAATTCAAATTTCTCCTTCCTTTTAGCACTTATTACAAGGAAGTTACACTCAAAAAGCCTGAAAAATTTGACTCGAAATTCCCAGTTTTATTTTTCTTCTCAGTGCTTGCAGTTAGTGCACTCGTACTTGGAGTTGCAACCAAAGGATTTGAGGTTACACCACGAAATTCATATAAAGATTGTGTAAGCCAATTCCAAGACCCCAACCTACTTGAAGCCGGAGAAATGTTTTGTAGTTGCATCCATCAGACAGGAAATCCACTTCAAGTTTGTGTAAATCAGTTTGAAGAAATAAAAAAATAAGACCCCATAACAGACCCTAAATTAATAGCAAATGAAGGAACTCATCTTTTCCAACCTCGAACATCCAAAGGAGCTCGAAAAAATTTACAGAAATAACAAAACCGAATTTAAAGCTGTCTTTAATTCAATCTATCCCGAAATTCAAGGCCAAGGAAGTGCTGACTTTTGGTTCACTCGACTCAATTTTGAATCAGATAATGTCCAATGGGGAACCAAGGCGGATTGGCTTTTTATTCTGATCGCAGGCGCAATCTCAGGAACCCTTGCCAAACTTCCCGCTTTTTTCACGCTTCAAGAAGATGAATTCTACGCCCGCAATGTGGGATTTGTGGTATTTCCCTTCCTTTGCGCCTACTTTATTCGAAAAAGTAAGTTGCCCATTTCCAACTTCCTTTTCCCCCTTGCTAGCCTCCTCCTTTCCGCTGTGTACATCAATCTACTTCCTACCCAAACGGGTAGCGATACGGTGGTCTTGGCTTGCATCCACCTCCCCTTATTTCTCTGGGGCATGCTCGGACTGGTCTTCTCCGGATCTGATACAAAAAACTTGAGCAAGCGCTTGTCCTATCTGCAATACAATGGTGAAACAATTATCGTGGGGGGGATTTTACTCCTTGCCGGTGGCCTCCTTACAGGCATTACCATTGGCCTTTTTAGCCTTATTAAGCTAGATATTACGGAAGTTTACTTCCAGAACATCGCTGTTTATGGCTTAGCCGCTGCTCCACTTTTGGCTACTTTGATTACCCAGAGCAACCCTGAATTGGTCAACAAGGTCCCACCCATCGTAGCCAAGATTTTCAGCCCCTTGGTGCTGCTCATGCTTACCTGTTACCTAGTGGCCATCGCTTATGCAGGCAAAGACCCTTACAGCGATCGGGATTTCTTGCTGTTGTTTAACCTGCTTCTGCTCGGGGTAATGGCCTTAATCTTTTTTGCAGTGATTGAGACGGTAGAAGAAAAGAAAGTAGGCTTGATGTCTTGGGTGCTAGTTTCCCTTTCACTGATTACGCTCCTAGTAAATGGAATCGCACTTTCTGCCATCGCCTTCCGAATTTCAGAATGGGGTATTACTCCCAATCGACTTGCTGTACTTGGGGTCAACCTCCTCATGCTTGTTCACTTGATTCTGGTATCTATTCAATTGATCCGGACCGTACGAGGAAAAAGTAAACTACAAGAAGTAGGCCTCACCCTTGTGCGTTACTTACCCATCTACCTATTGTGGACAGCCATTGTTACTTTCGGTTTCCCTGTACTTTTCAGCTTTGATTAAGACCAATCCATAGGGATGGTTTTCCTTTCTTGAAAAATGGGATTTCAAATGTTTTTTAATTCGATATATTGAAGGCGATTTAACCCCAATCACATGAAAAAAATAATCCTTTCTTTTTCCTTTCTACTTGCGCTCATCTTAGGATTGGTATCTTGTGGACCTACAACAACTACCGATGAGCCTGCAACTGAGGTCTCCTCCCAATTTGGTGGACTTGCCTTGTACACAGTTCGTGACTCTATGGCAAGTAACCCAAAGGCTACCCTCCAGGCCGTTGCAGAAGCAGGCTATACCTATGTGGAAGCAGCAAACTATGATGAAGGTAAATTTTACGGAATGACCCCTACAGCATTTAAATCAACCTTAGACTCCTTGGGTCTAAAAGTAATCTCTGCTCATATGGGAATGGTGACTTTAGAAAATGCTGACCAGCTTATCGCTGATGTCAAAGCCGCAGGTATCGAGTATTTTGTAATTCCTGTACCCCCAATGGGCATGTTTACATTTGATGCTGCCACGCAGACACTCGGCATGAAAGGTACTGCAGACGAACTCGTAAGCATCATGAACACACTCGGTGAAAAATGCCACGCTGCGGGCTTGAAATTATTGTATCACAACCATGACTTTGAATTCAAACCACTCGCAGACGGCACGGTTATCGAGGAGGTACTACTTGAGAAGTGTAATCCGGAATGGGTCAACTTTCAGATGGACCTTTATTGGGTAACCAAGGCGGAATCAAATGCACTCACTTATTTCGAAAAATACCCAGGTCGATTTAAGGCTTGGCACGTGAAAGACATGGATCAGGAAGGAAAGTTTGCTCCAGTAGGAACAGGTACCATCGACTTCAAATCCATTCTAGCCCAGAGGGAAAAGTCTGGCATGGAATTTTACTTGGTAGAGCAAGACCAAACCTTCGGTCTGGACCCAATGGAAGCGATCAAAATAAGTCACAAAGGATTAATCGATATAGGATTTAAATGATCAATTAGCTCCATTAGCAAATCAAAGCGCCCCGTATTTTCGGTGCGCTTTTTTTGTATGGACCAGAATCGTAAAAATTTACTAGATTAAGATTCGGTGAAGTTTATTCGCCATTCCTTCCCCCTCCTAAGATTTTTAGTACATTTAAAATTAGAACTTAGTTACTTCCTCCCATGCAAAAAATCATCCTCTCCATCCTTTTGATGGCATTTTTCACACACTCACTCTTGGCACAGTCCACCTTTATCCAAAACAAAATCATCGCCCACCGCGGGGCTTGGAAAGCAAAGGAATTGCCACAAAACTCAATCGCCTCCCTCCGCGAAGCCATCCGCCTAGGTTGCGAAGGAAGTGAATTTGATGTGTGGATGACTGCAGACGAGGTGTTGGTTGTTAACCATGACCACGACTTCCAGGGTATGGATATCGAAACATCCACCTACGACCAACTACTCACCAAAACCCTTTCCAACGGGGAAAAAATACCTACCCTCAAGGCCTACCTCAGCGAAGGAATGAGCCAGAAAGGCACCAAGCTGATCCTGGAATTTAAGCCTTCCATGATTAGTGTAGCACGAAGCGAGCGCATAGGTGAATTGGCAGTGAAAACGGTCCAAGAACTCGGTGCCCAAGCCTGGGTAGACTACATCACCTTCAGCTACGAGGGGGGAGTTAAAGCCATCGCAACTGACCCCAAAGCGAATGTGGGCTATCTGAATGGAGATAAATCTCCTCTTGAACTAAAAGAGGCTGGGTTTTTTGGGTTTGATTACCACATCTCCCTCCTGCGTCGCAAACCGCAGTGGATAGCCGAAGCAAAGGCCCTCGAGCTGACCACCAACTCCTGGACCATCAACAAAGAGGAAGACATGAGCTGGCTCCTGAGTCAAGGAGTGAATTTTATAACTACGGACGAACCAGAAAAATTAGCTACTTTGCTCCAATCCAAAAAATAAAAATAGATTCCTTAATTTTAAAGATTTATTCACCGACAACCTTTTAGTCGCTGTGAGGATTTCAATCAAGTTGCTAGGTACCCCCAATTCATTTATCCCATGAAGAAAATCAGTTACTACTTACTCAGCTTTCTGCTATTCGCAGCAAATGTTTTGCCTGGAATAGCACAGGAAAAATCCATACTGGTTCTACTTGACGAGGTTGCCATCATTGACCAAAAAGTGATGGTACCCATGCGGGATGGAACCCGACTCGCCACGGACATTTATCGCCCCAAAGGCGACCAACCTGTACCGATTGTATTTTCTCGAACGCCCTACAATTTCAATACCTACGGGAATGGGGAACTCAATTCCCGAACCATGCAAACAGCCTTGGATTGGGTTAAAAAAGGCTATGCCTATGTTGTTCAAAACGAGCGGGGACGATTTTTTTCCGAAGGAAACTGGGACATCCTAGGCTTGCCCCTCACGGATAGTTACGATGCCTTTGACTGGATGAGCAAGCAGGCATGGAGCAATGGAAAAATTGGTTTGCTTGGATGCTCCTCCACTGCCGAATGGCAAATGGCCGCCGCCTCCCTACAGCACCCAGCCCTAGCCGCTTTGGTACCACAAGCCTATGGGGCAGGAGTGGGTAGAATTGGCAAGTTTACCGAGCAAGGAAATTGGTACCGAGGAGGTGCCGGACAAATGCTCTTTACCTCTTGGCTGTACAGTACCCAGCACGATCCCCTAGCCCCTAGACTTCAAGCGGGAATTGGGCAAGAAGATTTACTTCGCTTGCAACGCTTCTACGACATGGCGCCAGAATATCCAAGAGTAGACTGGAAAGCAGCTTTAGCTCACCTCCCTGTTCAAGACATTATCAAAAATGTAAATGGTCCAAAAGGAATCTATGAGGAAATGATCACCCGCAAGCCAAATGATCCACGCTGGTACCAAGGGGGACTTTACCACGATGACATGCCTTTTGACACCCCGAGCAGGTGGTTTGTATCCTGGTACGATGTTTCCTCCTCACCCAATATTGCGCTATACAATCATGCCCGTAAGAATGCCATCAGCCAGATGGCTCGGGAAAACCAGTATTTGGTCATCGCTCCGGTCTTACATTGCTCTTTTACGCGAGCTACCGAAAATACACTAATCGGACAGCGCAGTGTGGGAGATGCGCGCTGGAACTACGACGAAGTGATCACCGCTTGGTTTGACCGCTGGCTAAAAGGGAAAGAAAACGACACCATCGCCAAGCTACCCAAGGTCACCTACTACACGATGGGGAAAAATATATGGCAATCTTCAGACGTGTGGCCACCCAAAGAAGCGGTGATGACTCCCTTCTTCTTGGATTCCAAAGGCACTGCCAATACCCGAAATGGGGATGGCAAGTTGGTAGGGAAGCTTCCAAAAACGAGTACCCAAGACAACTACCGCTACGACCCGATGAATCCCGTGACTTCCAATGGAGGAAATGTCTGCTGTACCGGCAATGCCGTACAGGGCGGGGCCATGGACCAGCAGGAGATGGAACTTCGTGAAGACATCTTGGTGTACACCACAGATCCATTGGAAGCCGGCCTGGAAGTTTCTGGCTTTATCGAAAGTTACTTGTACCTATCTTCTGACGTAAAAGACACGGACGTAACCATCAAACTGATCGATGTGTACCCAGACGGTACCGCCTACAACTTAGACGAAACCATCCAACGAGTGCGCTACCGAGAAGGATACGAAAAGGAAGTATGGATGGAAAAAGGGCAGGTCTATGAAATTCAATTGACCCCCATGAGTACCTCCAACTATTTTGAAAAAGGACACCGCATCCGCATCGAGGTGAGTAGCTCCAACTTCCCACGCTTTGATCGCAACATGAATACAGGAGGCAACAATTACGACGAAACCAAGGGCATTGTAGCCAATAACTCCATCCACCATGGAGGCAAATTCCAAAGCCGAATTGTGCTGCCTATTATTAGAAAATAAAATTTGCTTACGGTCGACGGTCCACTGTCGACAGCCCACTTAATAGTACCTCAATGCTTAATTCTTTATGCAGGATAAAAAATCACTACTTAATAGCTAGTCTATCCAAAGCCGGGAAATCCCCGGCTTTTTTTGTAAAAAATCAAAGGGTGTTTTGGATATTGGTTATTTTTATGAAATTTAGGAATTCAATTCCTAAATTGCATAAAAATGGATTACGTTGATCGCTTCCTAAAAGATAAAGTGTCCTTACTCTTATCAAAATTTCCCTTCTTAGCAATAATTGGCCCTAGGCAATCTGGCAAAACGACATTTGCAAAGCAGTTGAGGCCGGATTTTGCCTATGTCAATTTAGAACTTCCAGCGTACCGTGAATTTGCGAAATCCGATCCACTGGCCTTTTTAAAAAGTTATCAAAATGGAGTTATCCTAGACGAAATTCAATGGGTGCCTGAACTTTTTTCCTACCTACAAGTCCTCTCTGATGAACGAAATAAACCCGGAGAATACCTCCTCACAGGATCACAGAACTTCCTGCTATCCTCCCAAATTACCCAGTCGCTGGCAGGCAGGTTGGCCTTACTTCAGTTATTACCTTTTTCTTTGAAAGAACTTGAAGTTCACTATAAAATTGAGTGTTGGGAAAAACTGGCATTAGGCGGAGGATACCCCCGCAAATACCAATTTGATATTGACCCCACTGACTTTTACCCTAATTACATACAAACTTATCTAGAGCGGGATGTACGTCAAATTTTGAATATTAAGGACCTGGCGGCATTTCAGAAGTTTATTCAGCTACTGGCAGGAAGAGCTGGTCAACTCTTCAATCAGCATAATTTTGCGAATGAATTGGGAGTAACCAACAAAACCATCGATTCCTGGCTCGGTGTATTGGAAGCTTCTTTTGTAGCTTTCAGACTACCCCCCTATTACCAGAATTTCAATAAACGGATTTTGAAAACACCTAAAGTTTATTTCTACGACACAGGCGTACTTTGCAGCCTTCTGGGAATTCGAAAATCCACCGATCTAAACCTTCATTTTGCTCGCGGTCAGGTTTTTGAAAACTTGGTGGTCACCGAACTGATGAAGGAGGAACTAAATCAAGGAAATAAAGCAGGTTTCTATTTTTGGAGAGATTCCAATCAAAATGAGGTGGATTTACTCCAAGAAAAAGACGGGAAACTGAAGGCTATCGAAATAAAAGCATCTGAAACTTTCCATAGCGACTTCTTGAAAGGATTAAAAAAATTCCAAAAAGTAGCTCCACATGTAGACCCAAAACTAATCTATGCAGGGCAATTGTTGCAGCAAAGAGAGGGGATTCAAATCAGTAACCTTTGGAATCTTTGATTCCAGTAAATTGACGGTATCGATTATGCATTTTTGAAAGAATCCTAAGAGGGGTTATTCATCCCTGAGATTGGAGGAAATAGTTAACACTGAATAAATCTGCTGTGGTCTGTCGACTGTGGACTGTCGTAAAGAAAACTTTCCATCTAAAAATCAATTCACCAATCCTCCTTTTTCTTTCCTTGCTGGCTCCCGCCCCCAAACTTTTTCTGCTATTTTTGCAACTTAAGAACTAAGTACCTATGTCTATTGCCAGCAAATATGAACCGGCATCCGCCGAGGCCAAGTGGTACGCATATTGGATGGAACACAAGTTGTTTTCCTCCAGCGTCGACCCCAATAAGGAACCCTACACCATCGTCATCCCTCCGCCCAACGTCACCGGTGTACTCCACATGGGGCACATGCTGAACAATACCATCCAAGACGTACTCATTCGCCGTGCCCGAATGCAAGGCAAAAATGCCTGCTGGGTACCCGGCACTGACCATGCCTCTATCGCTACCGAGACTAAGGTCGTTCAACTCCTGAAAGAAAAAGGCATCGATAAAAAAGACCTTACCCGAGCGCAATTCCTCACCCATGCTTGGGAGTGGAAAGAAAAATATGGAGGCATCATCTTACAGCAATTAAGAAAAATGGGCTGTAGTTTGGATTGGGATCGTACCTCCTTTACCATGGATCCAGGACTCAGCGATGCCGTCCTTTCCGTATTTGTGGACCTCCACCAAAAAGGAAAAATCTACCGTGGCATCCGCATGGTCAATTGGGATCCAAAGGGGCAAACAGCCCTTTCGGATGATGAAGTGATCATGAAAGAGGTGGCTTCCAAGTTATATTACATCAACTACGCCATCGAAGGAACTACTGATCAATTCCTAACCATCGCCACCACTCGCCCAGAAACCATCATGGCGGATGTGGCGATTTGCATCAATCCAGACGACCCGAGATTTTCCCACCTGAAAGGAAAGCGTGCGATCATTCCATTGATCAACCGAAGCATCCCAATCATCGAAGACAGCTACGTGGACATGGAGTTTGGCACAGGTTGCCTCAAAGTAACTCCTGCACACGACCTCAACGATTACGAACTTGGTGTCAAGCACAAGCTAGAAGTCATTGATATCCTCAACGACAACGGTACTCTCAATGAAAAAGCACAATTGCTTGTAGGGGAAGATCGATTTATTGCGCGTAAGAAAATCGGAAAGCTACTAGAAGAAGCAGGGCAACTTCAGAAAGTGGAAGAATACACCTCCAATGTGGGGCACTCCGAACGGAGCGATGCAGTGATCGAACCGAAGCTATCCATGCAATGGTTCTTGAAAATGGATGAAATCACCCAGCCTGCTTTCAAAGCAGTGATGGAGGACATCATCCAGTTGCACCCGCCCAAATTCAAAAACATGTACCGCGTTTGGATGGAAAATGTTCGTGACTGGTGCATTTCGCGTCAACTTTGGTGGGGACATCAAATTCCCGCCTACTACCTTCCCAATGGAGAATATGTGGTTGCCAAAACAGCAGAAGAGGCTTTGGCGCAAGCAAATGCCCAGTACGGTACCCAGTATACCCTCGCTGACCTTCGTCAGGATGAGGACGTGCTCGATACCTGGTTTAGCTCCTGGCTCTGGCCTATTTCCGTATTTGATACGGAAGTATTCACCACAGGAAAGCCCAACAAGGAACTTAGCTACTACTACCCCACCAATGACCTGGTTACTGCTCCAGAAATCTTATTCTTCTGGGTGGCACGTATGGTCATTGCCGGTTACGAATACCTAGGCGAGAAGCCTTTCAAAAACGTGTACCTCACGGGTATCGTACGCGACAAGCTAGGCCGAAAAATGTCCAAGTCCTTGGGCAACTCCCCAGATCCCCTCGAGCTTATTGCTCAGTATGGCGCCGATGGCGTGCGTACAGGCATGCTCTTCTCTTCCCCTGCGGGAAATGACCTCCCCTACGACGACAAGCTCGTGGAACAAGGAAGAAACTTTGCCAACAAAATCTGGAATGCCTTCCGCCTCGTCAAAGGATGGGAAATAGATACAAACCTCGATGGCACTGGTAATGCAGCAAGCATTGAATGGTTTGAACAGCGATTCCAGCAAAGTTTGAGCGAAATCAACGAGCACTTCGAAAAATTCCGAATTTCAGATGCCTTGATGGCCACCTACAAGTTGGTCTGGGATGACTTTTGCGCCTGGTACTTAGAAATGATCAAGCCTGCCTACCAGAAGCCTATCGATCAGGCTACCTACGACAAGACCTTGGAGATCTTTGAAAATATCTTGAAGGTCCTTCATCCTTTCATGCCCTTCATTACGGAGGAATTGTGGCACCAGATCAGCGAACGTTCTGTTGAAAATTCCTTGATCCTTTCAACTTGGCCAGAAACCAAGCCATACGACGCAAAAATTACGGAAGATGCAGCACAGGTGTTTGAGGTGGTATCTCAGATCAGGAACCTCCGTGCTTCCAAAGGCATGTCTCCAAAAGAAGCGCTTGACTTGACCATCCGCACCCAAAACCCCGATTTGTACAGCCGATTTGAATCCGTGTTGATCAAGCTGGCCAACCTTTCCTCGCTGCAGTTTGGCGATAACGTAGCGCAAGCCATGAGTTTTGTGGTAAAAGCAGACGAATGCTTCATCCCTTTGGGTGAATCCATCGATGTAGAAGCGGAAAAAGCCGCCATCCAAAAGGAACTTGACTATACGAAAGGCTTCTTGGCTGGGGTAGAGAAGAAATTAAGCAATGAACGCTTCGTGGCTGGAGCTCCAGCACAAGTACTGGAAATGGAGCGAAAGAAGCAGGCCGATGCAGTAGCAAAAATAAAGGCACTAGAAGCAAGTTTAGCCCAATTGGGATAAGGTAACACTCCTGATTCTTGAAAGTATTTAGGAATCGGGAGGTTTACTTCAATTCCCGAATTTTTAAATGGCGAAAAAGTACCCCCTGCCCTTCACTTTGTAAGCCGATGTAGCCTGAACGCAGGGGCGTACCATCGACTTTAAGTGCGGAATCGAAGCGGTTGGCAACCCCTCCCCCAATTTGAGGAAAAGAATAGGTCAATACCGTATCGCCATTTACCAGATGGTGCACGATGGAATCTCCATAGACGATCAACTCGGCCTTCACCCACTCGTCCCAAGCAAAGGTGGGAGAAGAGGAATTTATACAATGTCGGGGGTCTATTTTTCCTTCAAAAACAATGTCAGTTCCCGGGGAACACATATTCCCTGTGGGTCGGGCTTCGCCCTCCTTTTCTCTGGCAAGCATCTGATATTCCACCGAAATCGGCCAATCCTGTTCTTTCAAGATGCTTTCAGGAGACTGCGAGTGAAACATGACTCCTGAATTGCGGTACGTGTAACTGGGTGCAGTGGGCACAAACTGATCTGTAAATCGGTATTCCCAGACCAAGTGAAAGTTCGAGAAGGGTTTTTCATAAAAGAGGTGTCCAAAGCGATCGTCAAACTCTCCATACCCGTCGTAATTGACTGCTATGGACCCATCCTGTACCCGGAAGGTTTCCGCATAGTTGTCCCCCAATTCGTGGTGGTGGATCTTGGGTACCCAGCCTTTTAGGTCCTTGCCATTGAAGAGCACTTGCCAGTCGGAAACATTCTTCTGAAGCTGGGTATTACCCTGTATAACACTTTCAAAAACAGAAAGGCCAAGTGTTAGAAAATAAAAGATAAATGTGAGGATGGGCATAGGCAACTGCTAGTGGGCCAAATTACAAAATCTTCCCCCAGAAAGACCTTCCTTCTGGGTACTTAATGACTCCAGTCGTAGGAATCCAATTGTTCCAGACAGGCCACGAGTAAGGCAATGGAATCGGCAATATCCTTCTTGTGAGCCATTTCAATCACTTGGTGCAAGTGGCGCGTCGGGATGGATATCGCTCCTGCAATCGCACCTTGCTTACCCATGCGCTGCACTCCTGCGGTATCTGTACCTCCTGCAGTCAATAGTTCCGGCTGCCAAGTGATTGCTTCTTTCCCCGCCACTTCCTTCATAAAGGCCACCATGCGGTAGTCACAGATAGTCATCGCATCCATGATTTTGATGGCCGTTCCCTTTCCGAGTTCGGTCACCTTCTCGTGTGGGGCTGCTCCAGGAACGTCAAAGGCGATGGTGGTGTCGAGAGCAATGCCAAAGTCTGGATTGATCTGGTGTGCTGCCACGTTCGCTCCACGAATACCCACTTCTTCTTGTACCGTAAAGGCGGCATACACATCGTAGGCTGGATTTTTGAGTTGCTTCAAAGCCTCAATGACGATAAAAACTGCCACACGATTGTCGATAGACTTGCAATTGACACAGTCACCCATCTCGATCAGTTCCCTATCTCGGGTCACGGGATCGCCGATGGTGATGTACTTCTCCACCTCTTCCTTAGGCATGCCCAGGTCAATGAAAAAGTCAGTTGTTTTGGGAAGTTTGGTTTTTTCCTCGGGTGTCATCACGTGGATGGGCTTGCTGCCCATGACCCCAATCAGGTCCTTTTTGCCGTGTACAATCACGCGCTGTGCGGTGAGTGTTTTTGGGTCAAATCCACCGAGCGTATTGAAACGTAGGAAACCTTGTTCATCGATATGGGAAATGATAAATCCGATTTCATCCAAGTGCGCAGCGAGCATGACGCGTTTTCCATCGGGATTGCGTGTTCCCTTTTTTAGGGCGATCACGTTACCAATATTATCGATGCGCACCTCATCTACATGCGGGGACACCAAGGAGACCACTAAGTCACGAACAGGCTTTTCAAATCCAGGTGCACCTGGGATTTCACAAATTTGCTTGAGTAGGGAAACGTCTATCATCTTGGTGATTTTAGCATTGTCTTTCATGAAATAGCTATCAAGGTGTTTCAAGAATTGTAAATAATCAATTCCCAATCACCTAAATTCTCGTGTAAACTAAACAGGTATTAATACGACCGTACCGTCTTTCCTTCCATGTAATTCACAAAGGCTTTGTTTACTACGCGTGTACCGCCAGAAGTCGGGTAGTCTCCAGTAAAGTACCAATCTCCGGTGTGCTCAGGGATGCAGCGATGTAAGCTCTCAACCGTTTGGAAGATTACCCTTACCTCTGCTTTGATATCGAAAGTGGTTACAATTTCTGCTACTTTATTGGAGATTTCCTCTTCAGAAAATGGCGCATATACCTGCTTGACAAAATTTTCAGTGTGATTTGGATTCGCTACACATTGCGCATATACCTGGTCGAGTGTTTTTTCCATACCCTTATCCTTTAGAAGCTCAATTGCAGCCCGAAAGGCAACAAATTCCCTCATGCGGGACATGTCGATCCCATAGCAATCAGGAAAGCGAATCTGAGGAGCAGAAGACACAATTACAATACGCTTTGGGTTCAATCGATCCAAGGTAGTTAAGATACTTTTTTCCAAGGTGGTACCCCGCACAATACTGTCATCAATCACCACTAGGGTGTCAATCCCCGGACGGATCACCTCATAGGTAGTATCGTACACGCTGGCTACCATAGAATCCCGATCGGCATCGCTAGCAATAAATGTGCGCAGCTTTACATCCTTACTCACCAATTTTTCCACTCGTGGACGGAAGCTCAGCAACTCTTCCAAGTCGCCCACATGCGGCTTTCCATCCAGAAGCACTTCTTTCCGCTTGGCCACAAGGTACTCATCTAACCCTTCAATCATACCCAAAAATGCTGTTTCTGCAGTATTGGGAATGTAGGAGAAAACCGAATTTTTCAAATCAAAATCAATAGCCTTTAGGATTTGAGGGATCAGGGCCTTGCCCAAATTTTTACGCTCTTGGTAGATATCTGGATCCGTTCCTCTTGAAAAATAAATGCGCTCAAAGGAGCAGGATTTCTTTTCACGAGCGGGTAAAATCTCCTCTTCAGAAAACGAGCCATCCTTGTTGATGACAATTGCATGGCCCGGCTTAATTTCCTTGATGGCCTTGAAGTCAATATTGAAAGCAGACTTGATAGCCGGCTTCTCGGAGGCCACCACAACCACCTCATCATCAGCATAGTAAAAGGCTGGTCGAATCCCAGAGGGGTCACGAACCACAAAAGCGGAGCCATTACCAATCATACCTGCCATGGCATAGCCTCCATCAAAATCTCTGCAGGATCTACGTAAAATTCGTCCTACGTCCAATTTATCTTCTATTACATGTGTCAATTCTTGATTGGAAAATTCCTCCTTGAATTGATCAAAAATGCGTTGGTTTTCTTCGTCCAAAAAGTGGCCAATCTTTTCCATTACTGTGACGGTGTCTGTCTTTTCTTTGGGGTGCTGCCCCAATTCCACCAGTCTTCCAAAAAGTTCCTCGTTGTTGGTCATGTTGAAGTTGCCTGCCATGACCAGGTTGCGGCTTCTCCAATTATTTTGCTTCAAAAAAGGATGGCAGGTTTCGATGCTGTTTTCCCCGTGTGTACCATAGCGCAGATGACCTAACCATACTTCACCAGAAAAGGCCATGTTTTCTTTGAGCCAATCCCCATCAGTGAGTGCCTTTTTACCTCCCAATTTTTTGGCTTTCTTGAATTTACTGTTGATTTTATCAAAAATATCATTGACCGCTGAAGGTTCTACAGAGCGGTACCGACTGATGTAGCGCGTGCCTGGCTTAGTGCCAATTTTAATGTTAGCTACCCCAGCTCCATCTTGGCCTCTATTGAGCTGCTTTTGCATCAATACATACAATCGATTTGCTGCAAATGCAGTCGTCCCGTAGGTATCAATGTAGTATTGAACAGGTTTTCGAAGCCGAATTAAGGCTATACCACATTCGTGTTTGATAGCGTCACTCATGGAGAAATGGGATGGGTTTATTCGAAGGTATAAAGGTAGGTTTTTTCAAAACATTTCCCGATTTGAAAAAGACCAATTCCCTAAAAAATTCTGCGATTCAACTTTAATGCTACTCATCAAAACTTCAGCACAGTGTATCCTTGCATCGCATAGGTGGTAATGGTAGTTAAAGCTGAGTGCGCGATAGTCACTCCAGGCCATAGATCCGATGTTTTAAGTTTACGCGCTACCAACGACTGCCCACAAACTAGTATTTCTGCTCCAGCTTCTTCTAAAGCGGCAAATACAGCTAGGTTGGGATTGTTTACCTCATATCTTTTCTTGTAATTCTCATCATTCAAAACCGAAAAAATCCCTCCTCCATGCAAGACCACCTTCACTTTGATTCGATCTTTAGTTACACCCGCCAATCCATGCAAGTTTATCAATCGCGCTACATTGTCTACAAAGCGGGAGATTTGCTTGGGGTCTTCCGAAGCAGAAGTTAGGTCTACTAGAATTTTATACTCCAAAGTTCCATCGGGCCTTTCAGTGGCGTCAGGGATTTCATAGATTCCTCCAAAGCCCTTAACAATAGGGTATTGAGGGGTTTGAGCCATCGCTGCAACCGAAAGAAAAAACACAGCAGCACAAAAAAGAAAGAAGTGGAGAGTCTTCATGAGTTTAGATTTTTTACAAACTACTAAAATTTTTACGAAATAATTGCAACTGCACCTGACTCCCTACCAATGGGAATCCAGTGGACAAATGGTGCACGGCGCACCCTGTAAGTTGCCTTTTAATATCTGTGGTCTTTGGACTGTCGTCTGTAGACGATTCCCGCAAGTTTTAGTACGCTGTAGGGACTACTGGCATAATTGCGGATAATCATATTAAGTTATTACTTTTTGAAATTAAACTTTGAATAGCGGAAGGAGTCTAACCTCAATAATCAGTAAACCTAACCCCAATCATCACTATGAGAAATACAATTGCCATTTACGCAATAGGTTTGGTTTTACTACTAAGCTCCTGCAGCGAACAAGATACTACCACTGGTATTTCTTTCCAGGCAGTTCAAGAGGTATTTGGAACAAAGATTGATCCTGCCAACCTCCCCAATTACGCCAATCAATCTATCCCCAATTACATCCGCAAGGACAATACAGGACCCAATCCCATCACCAACGAAAAAGCAATTTTAGGAAGGGTGCTTTTTTACGATAAAAATCTCAGTATCGACAATACGGTCTCTTGCGCAAGTTGCCATCAACAAGCCTTTGCATTCAGCGATCCATTACTTGCTAGCGAAGGGGTTCAAGGAGGTGTGACCTCCCGACATTCTATGCGCTTGATCAATACCCGGTTTGCCGTTGAATCCAAGTTCTTTTGGGATGAGCGAGCAGCAACCCTAGAAGAACAAGTCACTACCCCCATTCAAGATCATGCCGAAATGGGCTTTAGTGGACAAAATGGACGGCCAAATCTCACCACACTACTTGATAAGTTGAATGGGATTCCCTATTACCAAGAATTAGTTCAATTCGCCTATGGAAGCCCTGAGGTAACCGAAAGAAGAATTCAAGAAAGTTTGGCCAACTTCATCCGAAGCATACAATCCTTCGATAGTAAATATGACCTTGGAAGAGCTCAGGTAGGCAATGATGCGGCCCCCTTTCCAAATTTTACAGCTCAGGAAAATTTGGGGAAACAGTTATTTCTTGCACCTCCTGTATTTGATGGAACTGGCACCCGTATCGCAGGAGGTGTAGGTTGCCAAGGATGCCACCAAGCTCCCGAATTTGACATCGACCCGAATAGCCGAAACAATGGCATCATTCGTCCCCTTGTCCCAGGAACAGGCCAAGAATTATTTATAACTAGGGCTCCTACTTTACGGGATGCTGTTAATAGCAGTGGAGGGAGCAATGGCCCATTCATGCATTCAGCCAATCTTGGCAGCCTTCAAAATGCAGTGGGACATTACAACAACATTCCCGCTCAACCAGGCAACACCAATTTAGACCCACGCCTTGCTCCAGGGGGAAATGGTCAAAAACTAAATCTTACAGGGGCCGAAATGAGTGCTATCGTTGCATTTTTGCAGACACTTTCTGGCAGAGATGTGTACACGAATGAAAAATGGAGTGATCCTTTTAATTAAAAGTTATCGGTCGCTAAAAAAATGAAAAAGGCGATTTTAAAATCGCCTTTTTTGTGCGCACGAGAAGATTCGAACTTCCACACCCAAACGGGCACCACCCCCTCAAAGTGGCGTGTCTACCAATTTCACCACGTGCGCGATTTGGGATTGCAAAAGTAGAGAACCGAGCTTTGGGAAGCAAAGCTTCCTAAAGCTTTTCTTTACTTTTTTTTAAATTTAGCCAAAAACCTTTTTTTCTGCAGACTGCAGCGTATTGTATAGCAGGGCCGCTATTGTCATTGGTCCCACTCCACCAGGCACCGGAGTAATCGCAGAGGCAAAAGGAGCTACTTCATCAAACTTCACATCCCCGATCAATCGGAAACCTGATTTCTTTGTTTCGTCAGCAATGCGGTGGATCCCTACATCAATCACAACTGCACCAGGCTTCACCATATCGGCAGTTACAAACTCAGGCTTACCAATCGCGACAATCAAAATATCCGCCGTACGACAGATAGAAGCTAGGTCCTTGGTTCTAGAATGCGTAAGGGTAACCGTAGCGTTGCCAGGGTAACCATTTCTTGCCATCAGGATACTCATTGGGCTCCCTACAATATGACTTCGGCCAATGACTACGCAATGCTTGCCAGCCGTTTCAATTTGATAACGTTTGAGTAATTCAACGATTCCATAGGGAGTAGCTGCTACGTAGGCCGGCCAATTCAATGTCATTCTACCAACATTTGCCGGCGTAAAGCCATCCACATCTTTTTCAGGACGAATTCGGTTGGTTACTTTATCCACGGAAATGTGGGCAGGTAGGGGGAGTTGAACAATCAATCCATCGATATCTGGGTTTTGGTTAATCTCTTCCACCGTGCGAAGCAGCTCATCTTCAGAAACAGTTGCTCCAAGGCGAACCAGGGTTGAGGTAAACCCAACCTCCTCACAAGCTTTTACTTTGGCTCCTACGTAGGTTTGGCTAGCACCATCTTCACCTACCAGTATGGCCGCTAGGTGAGGTTGCTTACCACCTTCTAGTTTAATTTCCGCTACCCGTGCCGCAATTTCATTTTTTATGTCTTGCGCGGTTTTTTTTCCATCGATTAGGGTTGTCATAGGATTTCGTGTTCTACTTTATTCTTCAATCGATTTTCAACAATCGACATTCATTATTATTTTATTTTCAAATTCTAAACTCCTACATCCTTAGCATCAGTTGACTAAAATCAATAAGTCAAATGTGCTGCTTTCTCTACTCAAAGCGATTACGTTCAGCAGTTAACACACTTTTGACAAAAATAGAAATCAGCTGATTGCATTCATCTTTCATTTTAAACAAAAACGAACTATCCCGATGTAGACCCGCTCTTTCTACTATTTTCAATCCAATTAACGTCTCTCTTAACTCTTTTAAGATGATTTTAAACTTGTGGATAAAATCTTTTCTCGATTCTCCGCTTTGTGCTTCCCCATAATTTAAAGCAGGACTTGTTCCGCTTCTGAGCAATTGATTTGCCAAATGATTTCCTGATTTACTGGAAATCATACTTTCTGTAAACTGGATTAGTTGAGCCGCAAACTCAATTAATCGCTCTTCCAAATCAAACTTTTTCTCCATCATAACTTTATTAAAAAATTTAGGTGTAATTGATAAAAAAATAGAATTCAGCATTGGACGTAACGCAATTTAACAAGGAGCTAAACTACGAATATCGAATGTTGAATTTAGAATAATGAATTAAACTTATTTCCTTAATCTAGCTTCAACACCGCCATAAATGCCTCTTGCGGGATCTCTACATTTCCTACTTGACGCATGCGCTTCTTCCCTTTTTTCTGCTTTTCCAAAAGCTTCCGCTTACGCGAAATATCACCCCCATAGCACTTGGCCAACACATTTTTACGCAATGCTTTTACAGTCTCTCTGGCTATAATTTTCTGGCCAATGGCTGCCTGTATGGCAATCTCAAACATTTGACGAGGAACTAGCTCCTTCAACTTGTCACAAAGTCGCTTGCCCCAATCGTAAGCTTTGTCGCGATGAACAATCGCAGATAGCGCATCCACCGGCTCTCCATTGAGCATGATATCCAAGCGCACCATATGTGACTCTTGGAATCCTTTCAATTCGTAATCCAAAGAAGCATATCCTCTAGAAATAGTCTTCAAGCGATCAAAGAAGTCAAATACGATTTCCGCAAGCGGCATGTCAAACTGCAACTCCACCCGATCGGAAGTCAAATACACCTGATTTTTGATCTGACCACGCTTATCCATACATAATGAAATCACAGGACCCACGTATTCCGCGGCAGTGATGATGGAGGCTTTTACAAATGGCTCCTCAATATGCTTAAATCGTGTAGGATCAGGCATGTCAGAAGGCGCATTGATTACCTGGTATTGGTCGTTGGTCATTAGGGCCTTGAACTGTACCGAAGGTACTGTTGTGATGACAGTCATATCAAATTCACGTTCCAAGCGCTCTTGCACAATTTCCATATGCAGCATTCCCAAAAATCCGCATCGAAAACCAAAGCCTAGTGCAGCCGAAGTTTCAGGCTCCCATACCAAGGAAGCATCGTTGAGCTGCAACTTTTCCATGGAAGCACGTAGCTCCTCAAATTCGGTGGTGTCCACAGGATAAATACCCGCAAATACCATGGGTTTCACATTTTCAAACCCTTTAATGGCTTCTGCGCAAGGGTTTTTGACATGCGTCACTGTATCTCCAACGGCTACTTCCTTGGCTACTTTGATGCCAGAAATTAGGTAGCCTACGTTTCCAGCACTCATGGTTTGCTGTGGAATCTGGTTCACCCCCAAAATACCTATCTCGTCGGCAAAATACTCCTTGCCGGAGTTGACAAACTTAATCTTATCTCCTTTTTTCAACGTTCCGTTAAAAATTCGGAAGATTACCTCCACCCCACGGAAAGAGTTGAACTGCGAATCAAAAATCATGGCCTGAAGTGGTGCCTCAGGATCCCCTTTTGGTGGTGGAATGTTTTCAATCACCTTGGCCAAAATATCCTCGATCCCAATTCCTTCCTTGCCCGAAGCCAACACAATGTCTTCGCGCTTACAGCCCAAAAGGTCAATTACCTCATCGGCTACCACCTCTGGATCTGCTCCAGGCAGGTCAATTTTATTCAAAACCGGAATAATCTCCAAGTCATGACCTAGAGCCAAATAGAGGTTAGAAATCGTCTGTGCCTCCACCCCTTGAGATGCATCTACGATCAATAAAGCCCCTTCACAGGCAGCAATGGAGCGCGATACCTCGTAAGAAAAATCCACGTGTCCCGGAGTATCAATCAAGTTGAGAATGTACTCCTCCCCCTTGTAGTTGTACTTCATTTGGATGGCATGAGACTTGATCGTGATGCCCCGCTCTCGCTCCAAGTCCATGTCGTCCAACAACTGATTTTGCATCTCTCGATCAGAAACCGTGTTGGTCGTCTGCAACAACCTGTCTGCTAAAGTACTCTTCCCATGATCGATGTGGGCGATGATACAGAAATTTCGAATATTTTTCATAAGCTTACGTACGACAAAAGTAGGAAAAAAGTAGCTTTTTTAGCTAGTATCCCTAAGAAATAGACAAGTAATTCACCTTCCATTTTAAAGTCATTATACCCAACCTAAGGAATTGTTTGTGGAAGAGGATTGTTTGGCAATAAGTAGTAATTCATTGCTTCATTAAGTTCTAATGCACTCAACTACCAACAACAGCATTCTTATCTAGGATTTTTGAACACTTTTAAATTCTAAATTACCTGTGCAAGCCATCCAAGAACCATATGAAAGCCATTGCCGACCGAAAAAAAACACAAAATATTGGGGAATACCTCATCTACATGTACCAAATGGAGGACCTTATTCGCTCTTACCAAGGCAACTTAGAAGAGATCTACACCTACGTGATTTCCCACTATCCTGTGACTGATGAAGAAAAGCAAGAAATAAAGTCCTGGTTTGGTGAACTCGCCGCACAAATGCAAACAGAAGGCCTCCTGGAAAAAGGTCACCTCAAGTCCCTACAAGAAATCGTAGCCTCCCTACTGGATCTACATTACCAATTGCTCAAATCAGATCCTAGTTATGTACACACCTTCCATCAAGTAAAGCCTCACCTACTCGAAGCCATCGACGCTACTGCAGGAGAAGCTATTGGAAATGAGATTCAAATCTGTTTGAATGGAGTGTATGGCCTTCTACTTTGTCGATTACTAGGAAAGAAAGTGACTGATCACCAACTTGAGGCAGCAGATGCTTATGGGGCGGTTCTCAGTTATTTGAGCTTTTCTTACCTTATTAGAACTAATAAAAATTTAAACTAAAAGTCTGCAGCACACCATCTAATTCCCTAAATAAAAAATGCGCTTTAAATCAAAAGCAAGCCATTTTCAGCCAATAGTTCCCATACTTCGGAATCTAGCAGTTCCTCAAAATCACCTAACTCCTTCTCATAGGATTCTCGAATCTCCAGGAGGTTAACTGAGGGCTGGCGGTA
>JALRIY010000089.1 GCA_023255285.1 Algoriphagus sp. | reverse complement strand
TGACTATTTATTTCAAACCAAAAAACAGTGCGTGCTCTCCATCTATGTGACGGCAGGGTTTCCGAAGTTGGAAGACACTATCCCAGTGATGGAAGCCATTCAAGCGGCTGGTGCGGATATTATTGAACTAGGGATTCCTTATTCGGATCCCATAGCGGATGGACCGACTATCCAAGAGAGCAATACCCAAGCTTTGGAAAATGGAATGAGTATTAAAATCCTTTTTAGCCAATTGGTGGGTTTCCGTGCTAAAATCCATGTTCCCGTAATCCTTATGGGGTATCTTAATCCAATCATCCAGTTTGGGGTAGAGGAGTTTTGCAAAAAGTGCAAAGAAGTGGGTGTTGATGGACTTATTCTGCCAGATCTACCTATGAGCCAGTATCTAGAGGAGTACAAAGCCCTTTTTGAAGAATATGGCTTGTTTATCAGTTTCCTAATTTCTCCACAAACCTCCGAAAAGCGAATTCGTGAAGTAGATGAAAATTCCAGTGGCTTTATTTATATGGTTTCCTCCCATGCCATCACAGGGGCCAAGTCAGCAATTTCTAAGGAGCAGGAGGAGTACTTTGAACGGGTAGCGAATATGAATCTGACTCATCCGCGATTGATTGGATTTGGGATTTCGGATGCTGCCACTTTTCAACTCGCCTCGCGCTACAGCCAAGGAGCGATTATTGGTTCGGCATTTATCAACGCCATCGCCAATTCCTCGGATTTGAATCGGGATATTCAAACCTTCCTAGAAGGAGTGCTATCTGGAAATAAGTAAAAGCAAAACATCAAATAAATTAGATAGTGATTGCTCTAAGAAAATAGAAAATATAGAACCCCTTAATTTTAAATGGAAGTTCTGCTTTAAACTAGGCCATGAAAGTAGCATTAATCAAGTACAATGCCGGGAATGTTCAATCCGTACGCTATGCGCTAGAGCGCTTAGGGGTAGACGCTGAACTGACTGATAATCCTGAAAAAATACGGTCGGCCGATCGGGTAATTTTCCCTGGACAAGGAGAAGCGAGTTCAGCCATGTCCTACTTGAAGGAAAGGAAATTGGACCAAGTAATTCGAGAAATTAAGCAACCTTTCTTGGGCGTGTGTTTGGGTTTGCAATTGCTATGCACGCATACTGAGGAGAATGATACTACCTGTTTAGGGATCTTTCCAGTAAAAGTCAAACGATTTATTCCCAGTGCGAGTGGGCAAGAAAAAGTCCCACATGTAGGTTGGAATTCCTTGGAAAACTTGGTAAAGAACCCTTTGCTAAAGGATCTTCCTGATTCGAAATTTATGTACTATGTCCACAGTTACTTTGCCGAATTGGGAGAACATACGCTAGCAACGACCTCTTACATTCAGGATTTTACAGCGATTTTACATCGGGACAATTTCTGGGCTATCCAAGCCCATCCCGAGAAAAGCAGTATGCTTGGGGAAAAACTATTGGAAAATTTCTTAGCTCTGCCTTCTTCTCCTTCACCTCAAATATACTAGCGACTAAAAAAGCTTTTAATAGCTACTAATTCTAAAACCATGCATGTAATTCCGGCTATTGATTTGATTGGAGGTAAGTGTGTCCGCCTTAGCCAAGGGGACTATCGGCGCAAAACCGATTACCACGATGATCCCCTAGAAATGGCAAAGCGCTTTGAGGATGCAGGATTAAAACGTCTTCATTTGGTGGATTTAGATGGCGCCAAAGCTAAAAAAATCATAAATGGAGATGTTTTGCAGCGTATTTGTTTAGGAACTCGTTTGACAGTAGATTTTGGAGGGGGTATTCAAGCGCAGGAAGAACTCGAAAAGGCCTTTTCATTGGGTGCGCACCAAGTGACAGGAGGAAGTATCGCAGTACGAAATCCAAGTCTGTTTGATGCTTGGTTGGATACCTATGGTGCAGATCGAATTATTCTGGGTGCCGATGCCAAGGATAAAAAAATTGCTGTTGGGGGATGGGAAGAAACTACGACACTGGAATTGATCCCATTTATTAAAGGATATTACCAAAAGGGCGTTCGCAAGGTAATTTGTACGGATGTAGCAAAGGATGGACTGCTTCAAGGCCCTTCTTTTAACTTGTACAAGGAAATTTTGCAGGAGTTACCAGAATTAAAACTTATAGCCAGTGGAGGTGTGTCCTGCCTAAAAGATCTGGAAGTATTGCGGGAAATAGGCGTATATGGGACAATCGTGGGGAAGGCCTACTACGAGGGAAAGGTTAGTTTGGAAGAACTGGCCCAATTCGAAGAAAACTAACTTCACTACTAAATCACTCCATTCAACATCTACTTAATTTATTTGTTTCTAACCTACCCATGCTAACCAAACGAATTATCCCTTGTCTTGATATCAAAGATGGCCGCACGGTCAAAGGGGTGAATTTTGTAGAACTTCGAGATGCAGGAGACCCTGTGGCTTTGGCCAAGTTGTATTCGCAACAGGGTGCAGACGAACTTGTGTTTTTGGATATTACTGCTACGGTGGACAAGCGTAAAACGCTAGTAGATTTAGTCACACAGGTAGCCAAGGAAGTACGAATACCTTTTACCGTGGGTGGAGGTATTGGATCGGTGGAGGACGTCTATTCATTACTTGCAGCAGGTGCAGATAAGATTTCAATCAACTCTGCTGCTGTGGCCCAACCGGTACTGGTAGATACCTTGGCACGGGAATTTGGCTCCCAATGTGTGGTGGTAGCCATAGATTCTAGGCAAATGGATGGGATAGACTGGGTACATACCCATGGAGGAAGGAAATCGACCTCGCTACAAACTAGGGCTTGGGCAAAGGAACTAGCCGATCGGGGCGCCGGAGAGATACTGCTCACCTCCATGGATCATGACGGGACCAAGGCAGGTTTTGCTTTGGAATTGACTGCAGCGATTTCAGGAGCTTTAACTATCCCAATTATTGCCTCAGGTGGAGCGGGAACTATGATCCATTTTAAGGAAGTATTTACCTCTGGGAAAGCGGATGCAGCACTTGCAGCAAGTATATTCCACTTTAAGGAAATTGGAATTCCAGAATTGAAAATGTATTTAGGTGATGAAGGGGTAGTAGTACGGAAATGAAATAAAGTTGAAATACTTCGAAATAGAGTGGAAATAGGGTAGAAATTCATAGAAATAAACCAAGCAAGTTCGGTGGAATAGTGAATTTAATTTGTGTTTCAAGCCTATCTCTTTCATTTAGTTAATAAAATTTGAAAATGAACATTGATTTTAAAAAAATGGATGACCTCATTCCTACGGTGGTTCAGGATGCCCTAAGTGGGAAAGTATTGATGTTGGGCTACATGAATGAAGCTGCATTGGCGCAAACGGAAGCGTCAGGAAGAGTGACTTTTTTCTCACGCAGCAAAAATAGGTTGTGGACCAAGGGGGAGACCTCAGGTAATTTTCTAGAAGTCATCAGCATGCAAGAGGACTGTGATGGGGATGCCATTCTCATTAAAGCCAAGCCACTCGGACCGGTATGTCATACGGGAGAGGATACTTGTTTTGCCGAAGCAAACACCTCTCAAACTGGATTTATTGACCAACTGCGATCTATCATTAAGGATAGAAAAGAAAATCCAACGGAAGGCTCCTACACGGCTGGTCTTTTCGCCAAGGGTATCAATAAATTAGCACAAAAAGTAGGGGAAGAGGCTGTAGAATTGGTAATTGAAGCAAAGGATGACGACAAAGGACTTTTTTTAGGAGAGGCGGCAGACTTACTGTTTCATTACTTAGTACTACTTGAGGCTAAGGGCTATGAATTGGATGAGGTAGTGGAGGTCCTTAAGCAGCGGCATTCAAAATGATTCAGGATTCAATAAGACAGAAAAAAAAGAGTTCGATGGATTTCGAACTCTTTTTTTATAGGGATTTGTACTGCATTAAAACACTGGAAATTCTTGTTGCAAGCCTTTGAAGGCGTCGATAATTTCCCAGCTAGGCTTGAAGTAGCTGTCTTTCATTCGGTTGCCTACGGTACCAGTACGAATGTATTGGAGTGCAGCTGCCAAACGAAGGTCTTTTACATCTCCCCAAGCAATCTGAGGACTATCACCTACCTTAAAATCAGCTGGGAAACCATCAAAATATTCTGCTTTTCCAGCTGAATTGGCAATCGCAAAGGTAATTGGGACGACTTCCACATTATTGGTTTGGAGGATACGGTTGTAACTGGAGAGAGGAAATGAACCAACTGGCTTGCCAAAGGTATTGTCTCCAATTAAGACTATATCCATGTAGGGATCCAAGGCATTAATGATCAATTCAGAAGCAGAAGCGGAACTTTTGGAAGTAATAAAAATCACCCGACTTAGGTTGATATTTCCGATTTTATTGAAATTACGTGAGCTGTTTTGTGAAGTTTTCGTGGGATTTAACTGGTTGGTATACATTAGTTTTCCAGTATTCGAAGATTGCACGATATAATTGCAAATTTGTTCGGCTACCGCGACTGAACCTCCTCCATTGTAGCGAAGGTCAATAATCAGTTCTTGCACTCCTTGACTTTGGAAGTATTCCATACTGGTTTGTACTTCAGCACTCCGTGTAGGGCTGAGTCCTGCAGTAGCCTTGAAACTTTGGTACGCCCAATACCCCACTTTTTTAGTGTCTACTTGGATTATCCGTTGATCCAATACCGAATTGGATTGGTATTCCGCCTTGGTATTGCTTCGAGTAGTGGTGCTGCCATCGGGTAATTTGAAAGTAAATTTGTTGGTAATTCCTGGGTCAGGACCTCCTAATTTGAAATCATATCCACCCGTACTTGTTTTGTAATCTGCTATGGGTTTGTCATTGATTTGAGTGATTTCCCAGCCTCTTTTCCACCCATCTTTTCCTGCAGGGGATTCGTTAAAAACAAAAGAAATATACAATTTCTCGTCTGCAGTGAAGGCAAAACCAAATCCGTGACCAGCATTTCTACCAACAAAAGAATTGTTGAAATCCTCTTGAGTAGTCAAATAAGAAAAGCGATCTAGGGGTTTGTATAGGATGCCATCTAATAGCTCCTCGTTGGAGGCGAATTTTGATAAATCAATGGTAGCAGGAATTTGATCATTCCAAAAGTACCATTCCCGCATAACGTCTACAATGGCTTTTTTGACTTCGTCTTCTACCTTTCCTGGATCTACAGGCTCTTCCTTTGGGGTACAAGCCCCTACACTCATCCACAACCAAACACTTATCCAGAGTATTTTTTTCATAGTAGAACCGTAATTTTTAATTCAAACGTGAAATTCCAATTCTTGTTTTATAACAAGATGTCATAGACTTTTACCGTCTTCCAAAAAGAAGCATATTTGGCGATAAATTCTAGGTGAAGTGGATCTATTTGGTAGGCTGCTTGCCCTTCCAAAGAGTCAAAAAATAAGGTGCAAGACACGTGAAAACTGTGGTCTACTACCTCTCTTTTTTCAGTAGGAGCGGGGACACCCTGGTAAAATTGAATAACATCGTTGCAGCGACCTAGCATAGGAACGGCATCTTTTAAAAATTCAGCAACATCTGATTCTTTGTGTAGCCAGAAATAAACTTGATGGATAATTTTTTGAGAAGGCATAGGTTTGGAATGGGTCAAGTGAATAGGAACTAAGCTTGCAGCACTTGCAAGTGAGAGGGTTTGAATAAATTTTCGTCTAGATTTCATGTTTTTTTGATTCAGAAACTCCTTTGGGATTCAAATGAGTTTTTCCGAGGTGGGTTAAAGATAAAAATTTATCTTGCTTTCTCGAACAGAAGAGGTGGATATGTGCTGGCAATAATAACTAGTAAATCAATTGAAACTATGAATAATCGTATTCTTGGAAAAACAGGATGGTCTATTTCGGAAATTGGATTAGGGACCTGGCAGGTAGGTGGGGGATGGGGAAAGCCTTTTGATTCCAAAATCGCATCTCAACTGCTTCATGCAGCATTTGATCAAGGAGTGAATTTTGTAGACACCGCTGATGTGTACGATGTAGGACGTAGTGAAGCGGCTGTAGGGAAGGCAGTACGTGAACGTAGTGAAAAAATCTACGTGGCCACCAAATGTGGTCGACGTTTGCAGCCGCATGATGCGGCAGGATATACTACAAAAAATCTCCAAAAGTTTGTGGAAGATAGCCTTCGGAATACCCAATTGGAATGTTTGGATTTGATTCAGTTGCATTGTCCACCCAGCTCAGTATACCACCAAGACGAGGTGTTTGGACTATTTGAAGAATTGATTAAACAAGGAAAGATTGCGGCACTTGGAGTCAGTATTGAGAAAGTATCTGAAGGAATTCGTGCCCTAGAATACGATGTGGTCTCTTCTATACAGGTAATCGTTAACCTATTTCGGCAAAAGCCAGTGGAGGAGCTTTTTGAATTAGCCGAAGAGAAAAATGTAGGCTTAATCGTTCGCGTACCACTTGCCTCCGGTTTGCTCACAGGAAAAATCACCAAACAATCTACTTTCGATACTGAAGATCACCGATTTTTCAATCGGGAGGGCAAGGCATTTGATAAGGGAGAAACCTTCTCTGGGGTGCCCTTGGAATTGGGCTTTGCAGCAGTAGAGGAACTGAAAACTCATTTTTCGGAGGGGCATGATCTTGGGGCCCAAGCGCTTCGTTGGGTGCTGATGCACCGAGAGGTAAGCACGGTGATACCCGGGGCTTCTTCTTTGGCTCAGGTAGAACAAAATATTCGCGCGGGTCAATTACCTCCCTTGAGTCCTAGCCAGATGCAGGAGGCTGTCCGGATTTACGAGCAACACATCAAAGCACAGATACACCCGCAGTGGTAACTTCAAAAAAAATGTCTCCAAAAATCTTGGAGACATTTTTTTAACCTAAAGAAAAGAGAATTAATCCTCCTTCTTCGCCATACGGGTACGCTCGTTTTCGTCCAAGTAGATTTTCCGCATACGGATGGACTTTGGCGTGATCTCTAAGTACTCATCCTTCTGAATGTATTCCATGGATTCTTCCAAAGAAAACCGCTTTGGAGGAGCGATGCGCACGTTGTCATCCGAGCCAGAGGCACGCATGTTGGTCAATTTCTTGCCTTTTTGTACGTTGACTACAATATCGTTATCTCGAGAATGTTCTCCTATTACTTGTCCAGTGTACAGTTCATCTCCTGGTTCGATAAAGAAGACACCACGATCTTGTAGCTTGTCAATGGCATAAGCAGTGCATTGTCCGCCTTCCATGGAGATCAACGAACCATTGATTCTACCTGGAATAGGACCTTTGAAAGGTTCATAAGCAGTAAATCGGTGGTTCATAATCGCTTCCCCTTGAGTAGCAGTAAGGACGTTATTTCGCAAGCCGATCAGACCCCTTGAAGGAATTTTAAATTCCAAGTGCTGTAAGTCGCCCTTAGGCTCCATGATCAGCAATTCTCCTTTTCGCTGGGTAGCCAATTCAATTACTTTTCCAGCAGTTTCCTGAGGCACATCCACTACAAGGGTTTCTATAGGTTCGCATTTTATGCCGTCTATATCCTTGAAAATTACTTGTGGCTGTCCCACTTGGAGTTCATAACCTTCTCTACGCATGGTTTCGATCAATACGGACAAGTGAAGGATGCCTCTTCCGTACACCAAAAATCGGTCTTCAGAATCTGTAGATTCTACACGAAGGGCCAAATTCTTTTCGGTTTCTTTCATCAAGCGATCTCTCAAGTGGCGTGAAGTCACAAACTTGCCTTCCTTACCAAAAAATGGAGAGTTGTTGATTGTGAAAAGCATGTTCATTGTAGGCTCATCGATCGAGATACGCTTGAGTGGCTCTGGCTTATCCACATCCGCAATCGTATCGCCAATTTCAAAATCTTCAATACCCGTTACAGCGCAAATATCACCTGCGGTTACGGTTTGAACTTTATTTTTCCCAAGACCCTCAAAAGTATGGAGCTCCTTAACGCGCATTTTTTTGATGGAGCCATCTGACATGCAAAGAGCAATTTGCTGGTTTTCAGAGATGGTTCCACGGGCAACGCGCCCTATGGCAATACGTCCTACAAAATTGGAATAGTCCAAAGATGTGATTTGCATTTGCAAGGTACCTTCTTCGATTTTTGGGGCCGGAATGTGGTCAATAATTGCATCCAACAAAGGAAGAATGGAGTCGGTTGGGTTTTTCCAATCCGGACCCATCCAGTTTTGCTTAGCAGAACCGTAAAGGGTTTGGAATTCCAGTTGTTCTTCCGTAGCATCCAAGTTGAACATCAATTCAAATACTGCTTCGTATACCTCGTCCGGTCTACAATTTTCTTTGTCAACCTTATTCACTACGACAATTGGTGTTAGACCAAGAGCCAAAGCTTTCCCTAACACAAATCGTGTTTGTGGCATAGGCCCTTCGAAGGCATCGACTAGGAGGATAACTCCATCGGCCATTTTCAGTACACGTTCTACCTCACCTCCAAAGTCGGCGTGACCAGGGGTGTCAATAATATTGATTTTATGATCCTTGTAACGAACAGATACGTTTTTAGACAGGATGGTGATCCCGCGTTCACGTTCAAGGTCATTGTTGTCCAAGATAAGATCTTCAAACTGTTGGTTTTCTCTGAAGATTTTGGAAACGTGGATGATTTTATCCACAAGGGTTGTTTTACCGTGGTCAACGTGTGCGATGATCGCGATATTCCGAATTTGCTGCATGGTTTGCCTAATTGAAGCCGCAAAAGTACGAATATTATTTGGGAATAAGGTTACTGGTATGTGAAGTTTAAAGGAGATTCACTAGTTAGCTAACTTTTGCTTTCACATCTAGCAAAAAAAACGAAAGTGAATAATTAGTTGATCATTAATTAAATAAAAACTACTATGAAACGACATCAACTAATTTGATTTCCTGCTATCCCTTTGTAAAGTATTTTCTCACTTAAGTGCAAACTCTTTCTTTCTAAAAAGAGGTGTGGAGGGCTGGCTGATTTGGTAAAGTCTTGTAAAGGGAAATGATCTTGCCTTTCCATCCATATAAAAAGCACACACATTTCTTATTCAATAAAATTTAAATCAATAAATTAACAGATGTAGGCTTAAGAAGCTTTAATCCTTCAATGTTCACTAATTCAAACACAAATTCAACAATTCATGGTGCCCTATAATTTAAAAATACGTTTTCTGGTATTTTCCCTAAGTATGTTCTTGGGTGGTGCT
>JALRIY010000088.1 GCA_023255285.1 Algoriphagus sp. | reverse complement strand
CAATTAATTAGAGACCAAGCTAGTTTTCATACTAACAAAAACTGCTTCAGATGCATAGAAAATCCTCTATTTCAATTTCAACTTTCTTTTCTGTTTTACCAACCTACTAATTGTCGACGATGAACTCCTTCAAATTACTCGCTATAGCCCTCCTTCTCTTTTCTCAAGACCTTTTTGCACAATCGAAAACAACTAAGACAGAGCATGTAGTTTTGGTCACCTTAGATGGACTTCGTTGGCAGGAGCTTTTTCGAGGAGCAGACTCCTTGCTAGTTGATGATACGGGTATGGTGGCCTCCTCGGGGTCCTTGCTAGATGAGTTCTGGCATGCTGACCCTAATGTTCGAAGGGAAAAGCTTTTTCCTTTTGTATGGGGTACCCTTGCCCAGCAAGGTCAGGTGTATGGGAATAGATCATTTGGAGCTAAAGTAGATACTCAAAACAAACTTTGGTTTTCTTATCCGGGCTACAACGAGTTGCTCTCGGGCATTGCTGATGATATCCGAATTCGGTCCAATGACAAAGTGCCTAATCCCAACATGACTTTTCTAGAGTACTTGAACGAGATGCCTGCCTACCGAAATAAGGTTATGGCTTTTGGGGGTTGGGATGTATTTCCTTTTATCATCAATGAATCACGAAGTGGCATCCCAGTCAATGCAGGATTTATTCCTGCAGAAGGAACTTTTCTTTCCGAAAAAGAAAAACTTCTCAATCGCCTTCAAGAAGAGATTCGTGGACCTTGGGAGTCTGTTCGCTTGGATGCATTTACACATCATTATGCCATGGAAGCCTTACGATACCAAAAGCCCAGTATCCTTTACTTAGCCTATGGTGAAACAGACGATTGGGCACATGATGGTAAGTACGATGAATATTTAAAATCAGCCAGACAAACTGATGCGTACTTGAAGGAAATCTGGGAAACCATTCAGTCCGACCCCTATTATCAAAACAAGACCACAATGCTTATTACCGTGGATCATGGGCGTGGAACTACTAAAACAAGCTGGAAAAGTCACGGTGCTGATGTCCCTGGAGCAGGTCAGGTTTGGCTGATAGCAATCGGCCCAGATACACCTCCTTTAGGGGAGATAGAAGTGGAGGGGCAGTGGTATTCGGCTATGCTTCCTCGAACCATCTTTGGTCTTTTAGGGCTAGACTATCCTGAGAAAAAAGCTGCTTCCGAATGGAAAGAGATCCTTGGACTAACCAATTCAAAGTAAATCCAATTTTATTTACTTTGAATTGGTATAGCCCTTTGTAGGAAATTGCTTTCTATACCTTCTTTAAATAAAGAAAAATATTTTGGGCTAATTTTCAGTAGATATTACCTTTTTTACGTTCTTTTCAGTAATCGCTATTCTTATTTTTCTTTAGGTTTTTTATCTAGTAGTAGAAACTCATTGACAACGATCTCGGTGATTACTTTCTTTTCCCCATTTTTGTCGGTATAGCTTCGGTTAGTCAATTTGCCTTCTATAGCAATTTCCGAGCCTTTGTCCGTGAATTTCGCCAGATTCTCTGCAGTTTTTTCCCAGACTACCAGATTGTGCCAAATGGTTTCCTCCACACGTTCCCCTTTTTGATTTTTGTAAATTTCTGAGGTGGCAATGCTGACGTTTCCTACAGATTTACCAGATTCCAAGCTTTTTAGGTCAAGCTTGCTACCGAGGTGCCCAATGAGCTGAACTTTGTTTTTTAATGCATTCATTGAAATAAAAGTTTAGGTGAAGCAGGTATAGTCCCGCTTAAAAAAAAAGATTGAAAAAATGATTTCTCAAACTTCGGAAAAAGGAAAAATAAAAATCGGGAGTTAAGTATTTATAACCATTTGTAAACGACTTTAATCGACTATTGCTGGAGTATTGAAATAAGGAGTAAGGATTAATCTTGCTTTTTTCCAATCCAAAAAAGTAAGGATCCAATCCCTACAAAAATTGCTGTCATCCAAATCGATTGGCTGCTCACTTGCAACATTAACCATACACAAGCACCAATTCCTAAAATTGGTATGAAATAGCCCCCCTTCAAAATAAAACGACCCTCCCCACGAAACTGAGACCTCAACTTAGGAATGGCAGCACAACTCATTCCGTACAAGAAGAGTCGAGATAGTACGGTCATTGCAGCCAATACTGTAAACGATCCAAAGGCAGCCAATAAGAAGGCGGCAACTCCAAAAAATACGACTGAGTTGGCGGGAGTCAAAAACCGCTCGTGTACTTCGCCAAACCAACGCGGGAGGGATTTTTCTAACGAGAGTGCATACGTCACGCGAGTAGCTGAAAACATGGAACTAACTAAGTTGGCAAGGACTGAAGCAGCAACACCCACCATCAGTAGAATAGCCCCAATAGATCCAAAAAGCCTCGCAGACACATCCAATAAAGGGGTTTTAGACTGGGCTAGATTGGGTAATGCTGCCTGGGAAACCAATTGAATACCCATGTACAAAACAGCAACTACCCCCAATCCCAACAATAATCCCAAAGGCATATCCCGTTCGGGTCGCTTTGCCTCGCCAGCTGGAACTACCGCTCCCTCAAATCCCACGAAGGCATAGATTAATAGCAAGGCAGCAGCTCCTAAATCCCCAGTCTGAGGTAAGGGACTATCAAAATGAGGAATAACTTCCGAACCTAATACAATAAATCCTCCAAGCGGAAGGAGTATCAGCACTGTAAACTTGATAACCGTAAACAGGGTCATGGAGCGTATCGATTCGATAGACCCAAGCACATTGATCACACTTAGCCCCACACATATTACCGCCAAAGAAATAATCCTTCCAGTTCCTGTACCTGCCCCATGGATAAAATAAGCTATGGAATCAGTAAGCAGGACTGTGTTGGCAGAGAAAGAAATCAACCGTGCCAGGTAGTACAACCAGCCCCCTTGAAATCCAATAAAGGGCCCAAAAGCTAAAGTCCCGTAGCGGATTGGTCCTCCTGTACCACGGAAATAACTTCCGAGTTCGGCGAAACACAAAATAATCGGTAGGATAAGGAGCGCACAAAACGCATAGACCAACACACTATACTCTCCTGCCAAAGCAGCGGCTCCACTAGGTAATCCAAAAATCCCAGCGCCAATCAATCCATTTACAACGAGCATCCAAATTCCCCACAAACCTAAATTTCTAGGTAGTTTTTCTTCAGAGCTAGCGTTGGAGGAGGGTGTAACCACTGTATCAGGTCGTATCTAGGGCGAATTCAGAAAATTTAAATAGGGCTTCGAAAGAATTTATTTTTTCCATTCCAAGACTTCCATGCTACTTAGTTCGGGACCTCCACCTCGGTTTGCAGAGCCCGCATGCACCCATATTTTCTCATTTAAATAGGCCGCACCCGTACCGTGTCTACCTTGTAGTAGATTGGGTAGTTTGGTCCAAGTTTTGGTCCGTGTATCGAGGACATCTACCTCTGCATGAGCAGTCCCTTGGGCAGCACTCTCTCCATTGAGTACAACTAAGTAAGGTCCAATACCCAAATTTGAATTTCCTGCACGTAGCGTAGGTAGCTCAGTTTCTAAGGTAGACCAGGTCTCTGTTTCAAAATCAAAAACATCTACCTCTTTATTAGTCAATTCCAAGACTTTTCCAATTTTGGCATAGGAAGTCCGCCCACCCGCCAAATAAAGTTTATCGTCTACCACAGCAGCACTCACGTGATCTCGAGCTCTAGGTGCACTCGGCAGAGATCTCCATGTCCCTGTCTTAGGGTCTAGCTCATCAAACCAGCGTACAAAACCATCGTAATGCCCATCTTGAATACCGCATACCATGTAAATTTTATTTTCTCTAACTACTACTCCTGCAGAACCCCTTTCTCGGTTTCTGGGAAGTGCTGGTCCCTCACGCCAACTGCGTGTTTTGGGATTAAAAATCAGAATGGTTGGAATTGGTGTTTCATGCGGATAGTTGCCAGTCATCGCTCCAATTATCCAAAGCTCTTCTTGAAAGGAGACCAACTGAAAATGATGAATTTCCATCGGAGCATCGGCAAGCTTTACCCAGGCGTTGGTTTGGGGGTCAAATTCTTCAACAGGACGAACTCCTCGACCACCTACGGCATATAATTTGTTTCCTGAGGCTACAAATGAGCTTTCATGTCGTGCAATAGCCCCGTTTTGAGGAGATACTGTTGTCCAATTGTCCTGTGCTTCCACTCGGAAAGCCCATAGGAAAAGAATGATTAAACTATAGCGTAGCATAATATTGAGATAGAATTCAAGTCAAGTTAAGAAAAGATTTCATCCCAAAAATAGCTTCTCAATCAGATTGCTATGAATACTATCTTGATCCTGATGCGAATTTATTTTCCAAAATCAAGGATCCCTCGGATTGCGTTGATTTCTACCATCTCTTTTTTCAAGCCAGCCCTGTCTTCTACTGCAATTTTCTCCCGAAAGGCAGTAAGATTGGCGATGTATCCATCCAGAGCAGCAAGGACATTTTCTTTATTTTCAAGAAAAATAGGTCCCCACATATCTGGGCTGGATTTGGCAAGTCGAACGGTAGACGAAAACCCTGAACCCGCCATGTCAAAAATATTTTTTTCATCCTCCATTTTTTGAAGCACCGTTTTTCCCAGCATGAAGGAAGTTAGGTGGGAGAGATGCGATACATAGGCCAGGTGCCGATCGTGTTCGGCGGGATCCATAAATCGGAGTTTTAAGTTCAAGGCATCAAATAAGTGATAGGCTTTTTCCTTGAGCTGGAGGTCGGTCTTTTCTAGTTCACAAAGGATCATCACCTTTCGGTCCAATAATCCAGGATCTGCTGCTTTTGGTCCTGAATACTCTGTTCCCGCTATGGGATGAGCAGCAAGGTATTGGGGTCTTTTGGGATGATGAGCTACTGCATCGCATAACTTGGATTTAGTGGATCCTAAATCAATTACAAGAGTTTTAGGGCCAATTTGTGCTAAAGTTTGAATCAGCAAATCCTCTAAAGTGTCAGCAGGAGTAGCTAAAATAACGAGATCTGAATCTGGATCGGGAAGAGTCTTGGCTACTGAAATTATTCCTAAACCAAGCGCATCCTGCAGGTGCTGAGGATTATGGTCATGTCCAGTTAACTGGAGATCTGGAAATTTTTGCTTTGCCGCAAGAGCGAAGGATCCTCCCAAGAGACCCAATCCTACAAGATGTATTTTATTCATGTTAAAGAGTCGATTTAATACGATTGATGGCTTCTAAAATTTTAAATTCTTGGAGGCAAAGAGATATCCTTACAAAATCATTTCCCGCTGATCCGAAAATTTTTCCAGGGGTGATAAATATGTTTTTTTCGTAAAGCAAGTGATCAACTAATCCTTCTGCCGTAGTTCCTTCAGGTACACGGCACCAAACAAATAATCCTGTTGCATTTGGGTCGTAAGTCAAACCCAATTGATCAGCTAGTGCCCATACGAGCTTCCTTCGACTAGTATAAACTTCGTTTTGTCGTTCAAACCAGCTTTTCCCAAGTACTAGTGCAGCAACAGCTCCTTTTTGGAGTCCTAAAAACATTCCAGAATCCATATTTGATTTCACTTTGAGTACGGCATTCACCCATGCCGCTTGTCCACAAAGCATTCCCACCCTCCAGCCAGGAATATTGAAAGTTTTGCTTAGTGAATTGAGTTCTAAGCCTACTTCTTTACCCCCAGGAAGGGCTAAAAAACTCGTTGGATTCGGATTTAAAATATGGCTATAAGGATTGTCGTGTACAAGTACTATCCCATGTCGCTGTGCAAAAGCAATAAGCTCATGCCATATTTTTTCAGAACCAGGTGCTCCCGTAGGCATGTGTGGGTAATTAAGCCACATCAATTTAACGCGACTCAAATCTTTTGTTTCTAGCTCCTCTAAATTAGGACGCCCCTCATTGTTCAAATCCAAGTTGTAATAGATTGGATTTACCCCAAGTAACTGTGCTACAGCAGCATAAGTAGGGTAGCCAGGATTTGGAATTAATACCTGGTCTCCTGAATTTAAAAAGGCCATGCTAATATGGAAAATCCCTTCCTTAGACCCCATCAATGGGAGGATCTCTCGATTTGGGTCTAGAAATATCCCAAACTCGCTCGCGTAATAATTTGCCATTGCCAGGCGCAACTCTGGAATACCTTGGTACCCTTGGTATCCGTGTGCTTGCTCATTTTCTGCAGTGTTTTTTAAGGCATCAATTACGCTTCGATCGGGACTCAGGTCAGGCGAACCAATACCCAAATTCAAGACTGGTTTTCCTTCTGCAAGAAGTCGATTGACCTCCCTCAATTTGGTAGAAAAATAGTACTCTTCTACACCTTCAATACGTGTGGCAAATCCCTTCATCCTTTCCTGCTTTTGTATTCTCCAAAAATTTTCAATTCTCCAAATTCCTCCCTCATCTGATTTATGGCTTCCAAAAAGGAACTGCGTTCAGTGAATTCGGCATCAATAAAAAACGCGTAATGCCATGGGGTGTTCATTAGGGGAATGGATTGAATTTTGCTCAAATTCAAATTTTTACTCGCCAACATTGTTAATAATTTGGCTAATCCCCCAGCCTCATTACGAATAGTTATTTTAAATGAAACCTTGTCGGAAATTCCCTGATCCCTTGGTTTAACTCGTGTAAGGAAGATAAATCGAGTAAAATTATCCTTTACCGTTTGAATTTGTGGGGCTATTATTTCTAACCCATAACTAGCTGCTGCGATTTCGCTTGCAATAGCAGCTACCCCCTGAAGTTGCTCCTCTTGGATCCGCTTGGCAACCGAGGCCGTGTCTAGATCATCAATCAGTCGAAGATTTGGATACTGTGATAGAAAGGTTTTGCATTGCAACAAGGCCATGGGATGAGAGCGAACCTCTGTAAGATCGGTAATGGACTGACCAGGTAAAGCCATCAAATGATGGGAAATAGGAAGGTAATACTCCTCATGAATAAAAAGTTGATAGCGGTCAATCAAGTCGTAGTTCGGTAAAATTGCCCCAGCAATGGAGTTCTCGATGGCCATGATGCCTACATCTGCAGCCCCTGTGGCTACGGATTTTGCAACTTCTTCAAAGGTTAAAAAGGGAAGAACTTGGGCCTGTTCTCCAAAATTCAGAAGGGCTACCTGATGATGAAATGAGCCTGGGATTCCTTGAATAGCAATGGTCATAGCGGATCTGAAGGAAGAGTTTCTTGGTAAATACCTGCCTGTGCTACCTGTTTCCAGAAACTAGGGTACGATTTATTGACTACTTCTGGATCCTCAATCCATAAATTGGTTTTGGTGACTAGGGGCATAAAAGCCATGGCCATGCGATGGTCCTCGTAGGTGTGAATTTGTACTTGACGAGGCATGGTTACCGAAGGAATGACTTGGAAGCTTTCAGTCGAAATTTCCCTTAACTCGGCATTGAATTTTGCCAATTCCTGTTGTAGCGCATAAATACGGTCAGTTTCCTTGATACGTAAGCTTTCCAGTCCAGTGAACAGGGTGTTTTGACCTAGAATCGCACAAGTCACTGCTACCGTCTGTGCCAAATCAGGGCAATGCGTGAAATCCCAACTTTTAAGGCCTGTGACCTTTTGTTTTTCAAGGGACACCCCTCCTTTTTCAAAGGAGCTTTTTATCCCTAAATGGGACATGATCTCTACAATAGCTGAATCTCCTTGTAAGCTTTTTTCTTTTAATCCTTCAAGAAAAAAGGAACCTGAATCCGCACAAGCAAGCAAGCTGAACCAGTAACTTGCTCCTGACCAATCGCTCTCCACGGCAAAATGGGTTGGCCGATAAGCTTGTGGAATAATTTTTATGGTATTTTCTTCCCAATTGTAATTGATGCCAAATTGAGTCATCAGTTCCAAAGTCATTTCAATGTAAGTTCGGCTTCCAATTTTTCCTTCCAATTCTAATTCTATCCCTAATGGAAGCAAGGGTGCAATCATCAGGATTGCAGAAATGTATTGACTTGAAACATCCCCTCGAATTTTAATTTTTGAGGTGAGCTGCTGGGGTAGGCCTTTAACCGCAAGCGGGGGAAATCCTTCTGTACCCAAATAATGAATTTCAGCACCTAAACTTCGCAAGGCATCTACCAAAATACCAATGGGACGAGCGCACATTCGCGGTGTCCCCGTCATTACTTTATTTTGATTAGTAGCTGCCACATAAGCAGTTAAAAACCGCATGGTCGTTCCAGCATCCAATACATCAAAAACTGCCGGATTGGTTTGCAGTAGGCGGATCATGGTTTGGGTATCCCGTGCTTCCGCCAGATTACTTAGCGTGTTTTTTCCTACGGTCAGTGCATCAATAACTAAGGCACGATTCGATTCGCTTTTGGATGAAGGAAGCGGAATTGATACTCGATTGAAATTGTTTTTTTGGATAAGCTGAAGTAGCTGCATGCGTTGAAACGTGAATGATTATGCCAACCGCAATTGTTGGTAATATAGAATAGCGTGTTTGATTTCCTCTCGAGTTACTGCAATGTTGTAATTACAATCCCCGATTTTTGGAAGTAAGGTAAAGAGCTGGGTGCTCCCTTCATTTTTTTTATCTTGTGCGCAAAGCTCCACTAACCTATCACAGTCATTTGGATCTAGCTCCACTTTTCCAAAAATAGTGAGTAGCATTGTGCTCATTTCATTTAATTCTTCAAAGCTGAATCCGATTTTTTGGAAGGATAAAAAACCCTCAGCAATCATCCCAATTGCAATTGCTTCCCCATGCAGAAGTGGCTGTGACCCCGTTAGATAAAAGGATTCAATAGCATGACCGATTGTATGACCAAAGTTTAGAATTTTCCGAAGTCCACTTTCTTTTGGATCGACTTGAACTACTGCTTTTTTTATCTCTATAGAATGACGAATTATTCGAGCCCAATCTTGTTTTTGCCAATTTGTACTCGGAAGGGCTCGGAAATAGGTGGCATCCCTAATAAGCCCATGTTTGATTACTTCTGCATACCCTGAACGAAGCTCTCGTTGAGGTAGGGTAGCGAGAAACTCGGGGGCAATGAGGACTGCTTCAGGAAGTTGGAATACACCAAGATGATTTTTGAATCCTAAAAAATCAATCCCCAATTTACCTCCTACGCTAGCGTCTACTTGGGAAAGTAAGGTAGTAGGAATAGTGATGAATGGAATCCCTCTTTTGTAAACGCTGGCACAAAAGCCTCCCATATCACCGATCACTCCTCCCCCTAGATTGATAACTAAG